>DASSFK010000022.1:0-21572 GCA_035694565.1 Sphingomicrobium sp. | reverse complement strand
TGGCGATTGATCTTCGTGATCGTCGGGATCGCCGGGATCGGCTTCCTTACTCAATATTCGGCAGCGGGTGGCTCGTTCCGGCCCTGGGCGCTGAAGCAGGGCATCACGGTCCTGTTCTTCCTCTCTCTCGCGGTCGCAATGTCGACCATCCGCGAAAATACGATCAAGCAACTGGCCTTTCCGGCCTACACGGCCATTCTCGTCATGCTGATCATCGTCGAGGCGGTCGGCTTCGTCGGCAAGGGTGCGCAGCGCTGGATCGATCTCGGTTTCATTCGCTTGCAGCCGAGCGAGTTCATGAAACCGGCGATCGTGATCGTGCTGGCGCGCTTCTACGAACTGCTTCCGGCAGGCGACATCCGCAAATGGCGCGCAATCTGGCCGGCGGTTACCTTGATCGGAGTGCCCTGGGCATTGATCCTGATTCAACCCGACCTTGGCACCGCCACCATGGTCCTTCTCGGCGGTGTTGCGGTGATGTTCATTGCCGGCGTGCCTCTTCGTGTCTTCCTGATCCCGGCAGGGGTACTCGGGGCAGCCGTCCCGATCGTCTACCAATTCATGCACGGCTATCAGCGCAAGCGGATCGATATCTTCCTGAATCCGGAAAGCGATCCCCTGGGCGCCGGCTACCACATCACCCAGTCGAAGATCGCGATCGGCTCCGGCGGAATCTTCGGCAAGGGCTTCCTCCACGGCAGCCAGAGCCACCTCGACTACCTCCCGGAAGGCCACACCGATTTCGCCTTCGCCACATGGGTCGAGGAATGGGGCCTGCTGGGCGGCGCATTGCTCATCCTGTGCTTCGCGGTAGTGATCATGTGGGGGCTGAAAGTGTCATCGAACGCAAAGTCGCGCTTTGCCCAGTTGACGGCCGCGGGCCTGACGGCGACGATCTTCTTCTATTCGTCGATCAACCTGATGATGGTGATGGGCTTGGCGCCCGTCGTCGGCATCCCCCTCCCTCTGGTCAGTTTCGGCGGATCAGCCGTCATGACGGTCATGATCTGCCTTGGAATCCTGATGTCGCTTGAGCGTCAGCAGCGGACGACATCACGACTTCTTTAGCCTGGGTTGCAATCCGTCGGTTGCACACCAAGTTTCGCCGTGCTACCGGCCCCGCCGCTCAGGGTGAGATTTGACCGCCGGAGCATCCGCCGAATGGCAGTGGACGCATAGCTCAGTTGGTAGAGCAGCTGACTCTTAATCAGCGGGTCCTAGGTTCGAGCCCTAGTGCGTCCACCATTCTTTCCAACACTTAGGCGCTTCGTCGGCCGCTTCTTCCGCAAAGATGGGAGCACCAAGTAAGCACGAATTTTCCGCGAATCGAAGTTTCTTGGGTTGAAGTACCTTTCAGCCATTGTGATCGAGGCTTCTCGCTGAAAGTACAAAAGTGCGTTTAGTTACTATTGGCCGCGCCGGCTTGTGCACGGCTTTCGCTCCCACGCCTGCCTCTTGGCCGCATTGCAATTTGTACACATATTTGCTACATGTGTGTACAGCCAACAGGAGTGTGGTGATGAGTAAGTCAAGGTCGGTGAATGTCCGCTTGGGCGAGACGCTCAGTGAGTTTGTAGCTGCCAACGTTGGTGGGCGCGGCACATTCGATAATGTCAGTGAATATGTGCGTGACTTGATCCGGCGCGACAAAGAACGGGTCGAGCAACTAACGTTCGAACGCCTCAAGACTGAGCTCCAGCACGCTTTTGCCGCGCCGCGAGAAAACTACCGCAAAGTCGCTGCCAAGGACGTCTTTTCGCGCAACAGCCGGGGCTAGTCATGGCCGGCTATACGCTCAGCGCCATTGCCGATGAGCGCCTCGATGAAATCTACCAATACTCGCGCGACAACTGGGAAGACGAGAAAGCCCAGGAATATATCAACGCGTTGTTCGAATGCTTCGATGTCATCGCAAAGCGCGACGTGCTCTGGCGTCCCATTCCCGCTGAGTTCGAAGTTGATGGCTATTACCGAAGCTGTCGAAACCATTTTGTCTACTGGCGCGAATGGCCCGATGGCGAGATCGGCATCGTCACTATACTGCACGAGCGAATGCACCAGATGGATCGGTTTCGGGACGACCTCGAGCCTTAAGGTACGGGCTCCCGTTGGCAGCTCCGGCCAATTCGTGTCAGCGGTCTCAATTTCCTCTAGCCACAAGACTTCAATTTCGCGAAATTCACCGTCCATGGCCTTGATCTGGCTTAAAACAGCATCAGCCAATGCTTTCCCTTAGCGCGAAAGTTTCACCGCCGGGACTTCAGGAGAGCTTCGCCGCGCTTGGTGATCAGCCAACGGGCACCGCCGGTCGATGGGGACTTGGTCGACGTCGCGAGCTTCCTTCTATGAAGCTCTTCGAGCACCTCGGAAATCTGGTTCCTTGGGATGCCGCTGTCCTGGGCCACGCCCGATCGCGTCCGATAGTCTTGACGGTGAGCGCCTCGAGAGCCCGCCGCCCAAATCATTTGGAGAGTGCTGCAAAGCGATCCCTTGCATCCCGCAAGTAGCTCAACGTCGCGTCGCGTTCGCGGGCATTGCGGAAGTCAGTCCGGTCCTGCGCATCCGCGATCACGCGATCCAGCCATGCAGCGAAATAGGCAGCATCGGCAGCGGCTGATGGCGGATCTCCCGGACCGTCGAGATAAATCGGGCTGGTCGTTGCATAGGGATAGATATCCAGCACCTGCGGATCGGAACGGTCGTTCCATGCCCGAAGGACGAGCCAGCCGCCCGAATCGATTGGCAACGCGCCGGCCGCGTCCAGTCGTCGTCGATCGCCGGTCAACGCAAAGGCCTTCACGACCTTCCCATTCTGCACCAGTTCGAGATGGTCGACCGCTACCGGCGACCTCAGTGCGACCCGAAAGCTGACCTTCCCCGCACCGGATCGCTTGAGTGTGGCGCCCGGATGCTGGCCATCCAGCTCAAGGCCAAGCAACGGCCCATTGCTCGCGAACGTTCGTCCCGCTTTGAGCGCCTCTTTCAGTGCTTCTGGGCTGAGCTTTCCGCCAGTGTCGAGGAACACGCGGTTCATTCCCACCGGTCCGCGCAAGGAAGCATAGTTGGCCATTGCATCGGTGCCGGCCCCGGCGGGCAGCTCGAAACCGAGATTGAGCAGCCGGTACCAAATCTCGGCGGTGGACTTGTGGTCGGCGAACCCAACGATCTCGATATAATCGACCTTGCCGTTGATTACGTCTGCGGGAAGCTCGTTCGAAAGCGTTTTCTCTTTCGCGGGATCGATGACCGAGTCGAATGGATGGACGTAACCGACGAGCGCACCCTGGGCATGTGCCAGATCCGCCACCTTTCCGTTGAACGGATAGGGACTGGCGAGCGCAGTGTGCTGGTAAGCCGAGAAATCCGGCGTCAGCACGTGGTCGGACAGGTGAAGAAGGCCGAGGTGACCCCAGTAGCTCGTATGAAATTCCTGCGAATGCATGATCAGCGTCGATGCGCTGCTCGCGGGATCGACGCCCACCGGATAATCGATGTCCGGGACGCGCTCTTCCTTGTTGACGATGAGATTGTAGACCGCGTCGAGGTCTTCCGCCTGAACCTGTCGTGCCAGGTTCTCGGGCGTGTTCCGATAGGCCCCCCCGTAGTTCATGTGGACGTGGAGATCGGCGCTCCGCCACTTGCCGAATGAGGCCGGAAGGTCGTTCGGCTCCAGCTTCACAGGCATCAGCTCGTTCGCGCCGACGGACAGCCTGACCGTCCGACGCCACGGCTGATATCGAAAGCCGCGCTGGATCCAGATCGTGGTGTTTCCAGACGGCGCTTCGATCGTGCAGCGAGATGGACAATGGAAATAGTGAGTCTCGCTCGACTGCAATTTGCGGTCATAGCCATCGTCGGCATGCAGCCATGCCGAGGCCGGCGCGGCAGCTCTACCGTCGCTGCCAACCACGGCGACACGCGCGGGGACGCCGCGCCCTTCTTCATCGCGGATGTCGAGCGTCAACCGTGCCTGGGGTGTTCTGTATCGCCGTGTCTTTGCAATGACCGGTGTCGTTGCTCCTCCGATCAGATCTCGAACAGCCAAACTCGTATTGCCGCCTTCATTGCTGACGTAGGCAAGGCGCTCGCCATCGGGCGACCAGCGGGCGCCCGAGCGATCGAACTCGCCGAAAGTCAGTGGAAGCGGCGCGGCTCCGGCAGGAGTGGTCATCCAGAGCTGCTTCCACTGCCTGCCGTGGTAGCTGGCGAACAGCACCTGCTTGCCATCGGGCGAGGTCTCAGGTCGCGCGCTCCAGCTGGTCTCTTCGCTGAGCACCTTCCTGCGGTCTTTCGGGTCGTCGACGGCGACGGACCAGATGTCGCCCGTTCCCCAGGCGACCTCGTTGTTGGTGACGTAGAGAATATGCTCGCCATCCGGGGTCCAGGACGGGTTCAGCACATGGTCGTAGGTCGAGTAATAGTAGCGGGTAATCTTGCTCTGCCGCTCGCCGAGCAACGGCCGAGCGTTGCTGAGGCCGTCGGGCCCGATGTCCGCGATGAACAGATTGAAGTGGCCGGTCCCTTGCGTTGAAACCCAGGCAATCCGCCTGCCATCTGGCGAGAGCCTCGGTTCCACGTTGACCGCATCGCCCGACGTCAGCTGTCGTTCGCGGCCACTGTCCAGGTCGAGCCGCCACAACTCGATCCCGTTGCCACCATAACGGCCGAAGACCAGGCTTCGCCCGTCTGGAGCGACATCGGGGTGGTAGTCATACGCAGCTTGAGGGTGTGTGAGTTCGACGGCTTCGTCGGAGCCGATCGCCTGCCGCCAGAGCGACCCTCCCATGCTGTAAATCAGCGCCTTCCCATCCGGCATGAAGGCGACGCTCGACGGACCAGTCGTCAGCTGGGGGATGTAAAGCTCGCGCCAGTAGTAGGTGTGCGGAAGATCGACCTGCTTGAGGACGGGTTCGCGTTCGGCTTCAACCGCTTGCGCCCCTCCTAACAGAAGGACGGCCGACACTATTGTTACTCGAACCCCACGCATTCACCCGCTCCCCTATTCGCGCGCCCTCACCGTCCGCTTCTCGATGCGCTTCTCATTGATCGTGCTCTTTACGATGCGATGCACGTAAATGCCCGGTGTGTGGACGCAGTCGGGATCGATCGTTCCCACGTCGACGAGCTCTTCGACCTCCACGACCGTTGTCGTCGCGGCCGTGGCCATCACTGGATTGAAGTTGCGCGCAGTCTTCCGGAACTGAAGATTGCCTTCAGTATCCGCGCGCCACGCCTTGATGATCGCGAGATCCGCCCGGAGCCAGGTCTCACGAACATAGACCTCGCCTTCGAACGTCTCCTGCGGCTTTCCGTCCGCAACGACGGTCCCGACCCCGGTCTTGGTGAAGAAGGCCGGGATCCCCGCCCCGCCAGCTCTGATCCGCTCCGCAAGAGTGCCCTGAGGATTGAACTCCAGCTGCAGTTCGCCGGACAGATATTGCTGCTCGAAGAGCTTGTTCTCCCCGACATAAGACGAGACCATCTTTCGAATCTGCCGGCTCTGCAGAAGGTGCCACAGACCGAAGCCGTCGGCTCCGGCATTGTTCGAGATGATCGTCAGGTCCGTCACTCCCGCCGCTTTGATTTCGGGGATCAGGCTCTCGGGATTGCCGGAGAGGCCGAAGCCTCCGGACATGATCGTCATTCCATCTCGAAGCAGCCCGTCGAGGGCGGCCCTGGGCGTGTCGTAGAGCTTGTTCACAAGGAGCCGATCAGGGTGCGGCTCTGCTCGCGCATGAACTGCGGGACGTACCAGCTGCCGAGCCCGCCTTTTCCCGACGTACCCGAGCCCTTCCAGCCGCAGAAGGTCTGGAAACCCGGCCAGGCGCCGGTCGTCGCTCCGCTCGGCCGATTTGCATAGAGCACACCGGCCTCAATCGTGTTCAGGAAGGAATCGAGCTCGTTCTGGTCTTGCGTGTAGACTCCCGCCGTAAGGCCGAACGCGCTGTGATTTGCGTCGGCGATCGCCGTCTCAAGGTCATCGAACGGAAGCACGCTGATGAACGGCAGGAAGAGTTCGTCGCGGTTAATTCGATGATCCACCGGAAGTCCCCGGACGATCGTTGGCGGGACGTACGGTCCCTGGTCGAACAGACCGCCACTCAGCTGCTTGCCGCCAAGGACGATCGAGCCGTCGGTTCCTGCCTCGGCCGCCGCCTCCGTAAACCGGTCGACGGAATTGAGATTGATGACCGGGCCAATGAACACGTCCTGTCGGCGCGGATCTCCGATCACGAGCTTGTTCGAGGTTCTGATCAACGCTTCCAGGAAATCATCCAGGATTGCCCGCTCGACATAGGCCTTGGATGCGGCGCTGCACTTCTGGCCCTGGAGCCCGAAAGCGGACCGAGCGACGCCTGACGCCGCAACGTCCAAATCGGCTGAGGCGGTCACGAACGCCGGGTTCTTGCCGCCCATCTCTGCAAGGACAGGCCGCATCGCCGTTGATGAGGCCGCATGACGCATGATCGTCATTCCGACGGCGTTCGAGCCGGTGAAAGCGAAGCCATCTACGCCGGGATGGCGAACTAGCGCCTCGCCAGTTTCGCGACTGCCCTGGATGAGATTGAGCACGCCGTCCGGAAGTCCACCAGCGACCAATGCTTCGACAATAAGTCGCCCGGTCAGCCCCGCGGCGTCGCTGGGCTTGAACACGACCGTGTTCCCGGCGACCAACGCCGCCGACATCATTCCAACCGACAGTGCGACGGGGAAATTGAACGGCGCGATGATTGCAAACACGCCATATGGCCGAAGGACGACGCTGCATTTTTCAGCGGACGAAGCGCCGGGACGCTCCTCACGGAACCCGTCGGTCCGTTCCATCTCGTCGCAATAGTGGCGGATCAGATCGATCGCCTCTTCAACCTCACCGACCGCCTCGAGGCGCGATTTTCCAACCTCGATCAGGCACGCAACGGACAGGTCCCACTTGCGGTCCTCGAGCACACCGGCGCCCGCGCGGAGGGTCGCGACGCGGCCTGGCCATCCCATTTCCCGCCATGCCGGATAGGCTGCACGCGCCGCCTGCACGGCTTCGTCCACCAGTGCTGCATCTGCTTGCGGGAACTCGCCGAGGATGATGTTGCGATCGATCGGGCTTTGCGCCGCGACAGCCTGGCCCTCGGTCCTGTCGCGGCCGCGAATGAAGGCGGGCCGAAATCTGCCCAGAAGCCGCGCCTCGGCGTCCGGGATCAGCCCGTCCAGATAGGCATGGACACCGGAGAAATCTTCACCGGTATTCGAGTAGGTGACGCGCGGAAGGTTCATTTGCTGGCCTCAAGCCGGTTATAGCGCTTCAGGATCGAGCGGAGCTCGTCGTGCGGGATGCCGTAAACCCGCGTGCCATTGATGCCGGTCATCGTCCTTGCGGCCACGAGAGCGTTGACGATCGCCTCCTCGGTCGCCTCGGTCGCCCCTTCGAACAGCGGGTCGATGGCGAGATTTCCAAGTGGCGAAATCGGGCTCGGCTTGCCCTGCTCGGCGGCATTCACTTCCGGCGCGGCAGTCGAGAAGCTAACAATCAGATCTCCCGACTGATTGCCTGAATAGGAACCGAGGCGAGCAAGGCCCATCGCGGCTCGGCGAGCGACCCGGTTCAGCTGCAGCGGCGTCAACGGAGCGTCCGTGGCGACGACGATGATGATCGATCCCTCGTCCGGCGTCGGCGTCCCTCGCATCCCGTCTGCAGCGCACGGCGGCAGGTCGCTGGAAGCGCGTGCGACCTTTGCGTCGAAGCAGCGCAGCCAGCGCTTCGCGAGCGCCTGACCGGCGGGCGCGCCCGCGATTCGGAGCACTTTCCGGTCGCCGGTGTTGCATTGCACCAGCACTCCAACCGTATAGCCCTTCCCATCGACCGAGACGACGCGCGAGGCGGTGCCGATGCCGCCCTTGAAGCCGAAGCAGACCATGCCGGTCCCGCCGCCTACGTTGCCCTCCTGAACCGGGCCGGCCTTCGCGCTGTCGAGCGCGGCCATCGCAGTTTCAGCGGTGACGTGAAATCCCTCGATGTCGTTGAGGTATCCGCTCCAGGTCTCAGCGACGACCGGCCATGTCGCCGCTCCCGTGCGCTTCGAAGACCATTGCTGGATTCCGGCGTAAACCTGTCCGATGGCGTTGCTGTCGGTGAGCCCGATCGGGCCCTGAACGATTCCAAAATCCTCAAGATAGGCCCGTCCCGTCATCTCACCGTTTCCGTTGAGGTCGAAAAACCCGCCGTAGACCGCGCGCCCGTCGGCACGCCCGCGAGGCAAGACCACCGTCACGCCTGTGCGTATGGGCCCGACCCCGACCTTCAAGGGCCCTTCTCCTTCGATCAGAGTCTCCTGTCCCACCTCAACGCCGTTGACATCCGTGATCGCATTAAGCGGCCCGGGCTTGCCCTCGAACGGTATGCCGAGGTCTCGCGCCCGAGCATCCGCCTGAGCCGCAATCGCGAGAGCGAGAAGTGCAAGCGCGCCTCTCACAAGGTCACTTTCATCCTGCCGGATTCGATCATCGGAAGCTCGCGCGGGATGAGCAGCTCCGGAGTTTCATCGAGACCTCGCGCCCATTTGTGGCCCGTATAGACTGCCTGCTGGATCGTGCTCGGAGCCCAGCAATCGCCGATGCGCGTGAGCGACGCGATTCCGGCGCCTTCCCAGCGGTCGGACATCGGTTCGAGATCAAGGTAGAGCGTGTCGACCGGCAAGCGCGCGGTGACGGTCACAAGCGATGCGCAAGGCAATTCGCGAGTGTCGCCGGTCAGTCCGCTGACGACGCGCGCCTTCGAGCCGTCGAGACCAGTGATGCTGCCGTAGGTAACCACCTCAATTCCGAGCCTGGCGATCCGCTTGGCAATCGGCAGCGCTTCCAACGTGTTGACCGTCCAGGCAGAGATCATCGAAGCAGGTGTGACCAGCGTCACTTCGAGACCCGCAGCGCGGCATCGCTCTGCCAGTACGCCGCCCATGTAATAATGATCGTCGTCCCAGACGATCACCGGTCCTTCGGCCGGCATTCGGCCGTTCATCAAGTCGTCGGGTGTGTAGACTGCCGGGCCATCGAATCCTGGAACCGCAAAGCCGGACTCGCGACCGACGCCATCTCGTCTCCAGGTCGAACCCGTCGCGATCGCGACGTGTCGCGCGCCGAATTCCAGCACATGTTCCGCTTCAAGCGCGCTCTCGCGATAGATCGAGACATTCTCCATCCGCTCGAGCTGGGTGACCCGCCAGTCCCGCACTCGCGCCCACTCGGACAGTCCCGGAAGCTGGCTTTCCCGCGAAACCCGACCGCCAAGCTGTGAACTCGCTTCGGCGAGGTGAACTTCGAAGCCCCGTCGGGCCGCGGCCAGCGCGGCTTCCAGGCCCGCGGGCCCCGCTCCGACCACCAGCACCGACCCTTCCGATTTCTTCGGCGGGATGATTTCCGGATGCCAGCCGCGCCGCCACTCTTCGCCCATCGTCGGGTTCTGCGTGCAGCGTAGGTTCGTGGAGGTGTAGTCGCTCGACACGCACATATTGCAGCCGATGCACTCGCGAATCTCATCGATCCGGCCTTCCTCGATCTTCTTCGGAAGAAAGGGATCGGCGATCGAGGGTCGAGCGGCCCCAATGAAATCGAGAATGCCGCGTCTAATCTGCGACACCATCGTGTCGGGTGAAGTGAAGCGGCCGACTCCGACGACCGGCTTGGTCGTCAACTGCTTCACGAAGCTGGTGTACTGCTCCTGGAAACCCTCTTTGGCAAAGCGGGAGGTCTGGCTGTCGTTCGGCCATGTCGAAATGTTCACGTCCCAAAGGTCAGGAAGTTCGGCGAGCATTTCGATCACGTCGCGCGCTTCGCCGTCGTGCGTCAGTCCGGCGTCCCCCATCAGCTCATCCGCCGCGATCCGGACCGCCACGGCGCACTTGTCGCCGACGGCCTCTTTGGTGTCCTCGATCAGCTCACGGAGCAGCCGAGCGCGGTTTTCCAGGCTTCCGCCATATTCGTCGATGCGGTCGTTCTTGCGCTTCTCAAGAAATTGCTGGGCGATCGACAGATCGTGCGTCGCATAGACGTAGACAATGTCAAAGCCGGCCTTCTTCGACCGGATCGCTGCGTCGCGATGCCATTTGCGCAGGTCGCGAATGTCCTGCTTGTCCATCCTCCGAGCCTGCACCGGCGAATAATAGATGATCGGCCGATGCGATGCGCCGAGCGGCGCGAGCCTCGTCCCCCAATTCGCCGCCGACGCTCCGTGGTGCATGATCTCGATCGCCGCAAGCGCGCCATGCTCGTGCACCGCGTCCGCCATGATCGCCATGGCGGGAACGTCGCGGTCGTCCCACAGGCGACCTTCGTGGAACGGCTCGCAGTCGCCGGTTGGATGGATTTCCGTTTCCTCGGTCGCGACAACCGCCCATCCGCCCTCGGCCTTGATGCCCCGGAGCCGTGCGAGCGTCTCCGGCTGGGTCCAGCCGATGCCCGTGCAGTGCGGCACCTGGTAAAAGCGATTGCGCGCGGTCACCGGACCGATGCGCACGGGTTCGAACAGGATGTCGTAGCGCGGGTCGCGGGTCATGACGGAAGGATTGACTCCAAGGTTTGGGCGAGAAGGCCGATGATCATGTCGAGCTCATCATCTGTGACATTGTATGGAGGCGCGAGGAGGATGTGGTCTCCGCCACGGCCGTCGATCGTTCCGCCACCCGGATAAATGAGCAG
This sequence comes from Sphingomicrobium sp., assembly GCA_035694565.1. Taxonomy (GTDB): domain Bacteria; phylum Pseudomonadota; class Alphaproteobacteria; order Sphingomonadales; family Sphingomonadaceae; genus Sphingomicrobium. The sequence continues at coordinate 10,886 of DASSFK010000022.1, read as the reverse complement.
GCCGCGATTGAAGGCTTCGGCTTTCGCGCGCTGGTGCAGCGCAATCGCGGGATCGAATGGCGCCTTCGTCTCACGGTCGGCGACGAGTTCCATCGCCAACAGCAACCCCCGACCCCGGATGTCACCGATGTTCGGGTGAGTGCCGAAGCGGTCGTCCAGGAGTGCCGCCAGACGAGCACCGGCTTCGTTCACCCGGTCGAGAAGTCCGTCCCGCTTGATCACGCGCTGGACAGCGAGTCCCGCCGCACATCCGATCGGATGTGCATTGTAGGTCTGGCCATGCTTGAGCGCTCCTGAGCCGTTCGCGACAGCGTCGTAGATCTCGCTTGTGCAAATCACTGCGCCAATCGGCTGGTAACCGCCGCCAAGCCCCTTCCCCAAGGTCACGATGTCCGGGACGACGCCGTCCTGCTCGCATGACAGGAACGTGCCCGTCCTGCCGCTGCCGCACATGACCTCGTCGAGGATCATCAGAACGCCGTGCCGGTCGCAGATCTCGCGCACGTATTTGAGGTAATCCCCAGCAGGCGGAACAGCGCCAGACGTCGCTCCGACGATCGTTTCCGCGAGGAACGCGATTACGGTTTCTGGGCCGAGCTTGATGATCTCGTCTTCAAGGGCCTGAGCCGCCCGGCGGCCGTAGGCTTCACTGCTCTCTCCCGGCTCGGCAAAATGATACTCGAAGCAGGGATCGACAATCGACACGTTGATCAGGAGCGGCTCGTAGGGAACTCGCCGCCACGCGCTTCCGCCTGCCGCAAGCGCTCCCAGCGTATTGCCATGGTAGCTCTGACGCCGGGTGATCACCCGGCTTCGTCCAGCCTCCCCACGTTCGAGATGATATTGACGCGCAAGCTTTAGCGCTGCCTCGATCGCCTCCGATCCGCTGCCGGTGAACCAGACCCGGTCGAGCGATCCCGGCGACTGCTCCGCCATCGTCGCGGCAAGGTCTTCGGCCGCGTCCGTCGTGAAAAAGCCGGTGTGGACGAACTCGATCCGCGCAGCCTGCTCGGCGACTGCCGCGACAATCTCGGGATGATTGTGCCCCAGGCACGACACGGCCGCCCCGCCGCAAGCGTCAACATATCGGCGGCCTGCATTATCGAAAAGATAAATGCCGTCGCCGCGAACGGCTGTGGGCGGGAGGGCACTGGTAAACCGATGAAAGACGTGCCCTGAAGTCATTACGCTAGACTAACGTCCGTTGCTTGGGCTTCAATGCTGCCGAATGAAAACGCGACACATCCTTCTTGCGGCAGCGGCTCTGGGACTTGCCGCGCCGGCGTCGGCGGAACTTGATCTGAGGCGCGCCGACATCAGCCATCTTCCGAACGGCCTGACGGTCATCATGCTGGAAGATCACAGCCTTCCGGTCGTCAGCGTTCAGATGCTCTACAAGAGCGGCTCCGCGGCCGAAGTGACAGGCAGGACCGGCCTCGCCCATTTCCTCGAGCACCTCGCATTTCGAGGCAGCGCGAATTTCCCGAACGGCCGGGCGACGGAGCTCATCTACGACGCGGGTGGCGAGTGGCACGGCTATACCGCCATGGACCAGACGACCTATTTCTCGACCATGCCCAGGAACGGGCTGCAGCAATTGCTCAAGATCGAAGCTGACCGAATGGCGCGAACGGTCATCGATCCCGCATCGATCGACGCCGAGAAGGGCGCGGTGATTACCGAGCTGCATAGCTACGAGAACGATCCGGCGGGCGTGCTTCAGGACGCCGTAGTCCGGACTGCTCTCCAGTCGCATCCCTACGGCAGTCCGATGGCCGGCTATGTCAGCGACGTCGAACGGCTGACCATCGACGATGCCCGGTCCTATTATGCGAGCCACTATGCTCCCGGAAACGCGGTGCTGGCGATCGCGGGCGATTTCGACCCTGATGCCGCGAAAGCACTGGTCGCACGAACCTTTGCGGACGTTCCTGCAAGAGCAGTTGCCGTCCCGCATTACACGGCGGAGCTTCCAAACCGTGGCGAGCGACGGATTCGCCTGAATGGCCCGGTGGAGCGACAATATTTCCAGCTCGCCTATCCCGCCCCGGCCGCGTCCAGTCCAGATTTCCCGGCATTCCTGCTGCTTCAACAGATCCTTGCGGGGACTCCGGGCCTGAACCCACGGCAAAGCGGCTGGTCAGGGACCAGGGCGGTCGAGGAGGCCGTTCTCTCCGGAGCGGCTGGCGACATCGCAACCTGGCTGCCGGCGACTCACGATCCCTTCCTCTTCATGATCAGCGGATCGATCGACTCCAAGGGGGACCAGGCTGCGCTGGAGCGCTACGTCGCAAACCGCATTGCCGGGCTTCGAGGCCAGGCGGTCTCGGCTGCCCAGCTTGCCGATGCAAAGAAGTCCGTCGAGCAAATCCTTCGTGAGGATGTCCAAACGACCGAGGATGCCGCTCATCAGCTTGCATTCTTCGAAGGCGTGGGAGCGCTGAACGCGCTGCTCGAGATGCCGGCGAATGTCGGGGCCGTCACCCCTGCGGACTTGCAGCGAGTCGCTCGAACCTATCTCGTGCCTGAGAAGCTAACCGTCGGGTGGATGGTCCCCGGCCGGTTGCCAACACATGCGATTGGCGCGGGAATGCCTAAGTCCTCCGCTGATCGCGCCGGCACCAAGGTAGCTTCGGCTGCCACGACGCAACCGGAACTTCGGCGTCTATCCAACGGGCTACCGGCCATTACTCAACCGAGCGCGCTCTCCGATACGGTGACAGTTGAGCTGCTCATGTCCGGACCAACATCCGGCGGCGTGCATCCGGGCGACCTTCCGGGCCTCGACGCAATTGTCCGCTCCGGAAGTCCGGGAGATCTCGCCGCCCTTATCGGGGAGGCAGTGGTGGCTTCGCGTGGAGGATCGAATCCACCCGAACCGGAAAGCGAAGATCCCGAGACGCGGCTTCAGCAGCTGATCTCAAAGCGGATTGGAGAGAGCGCGGTCAGGGCTCCTGAGCCGCTCGTCGTGATCGTCAGCGGAAATGTGGATCCGTCGCCTACGCTCGCAATGCTCGATCGACATCTTGGTAAGACCAAGGCTGGGAAGCTGCCGGAAGCTGCCCAGGCCAAAGAGCGCGGGCCAGACGTCGTTCGTGCACGCATTGCCAGGCCGCTATCGCAGGGCGGCATTGGCTACGTTGTTGAAGGACCGGCGCCCGGAACCCGGGAAGCGGCCGCCTGGCGAATGCTGCTCTATGTCTTCACCCACGACTATTCGGGAAGGCTTGGCCGCTCGGCGATCACCCAAAAGGGGCTCGTCTATCACATCTACAGTTCGCAACGGACGGACGGCCGCCGAACCTGGGCGACGATTTCTACCGGGGTTGATCCACACCAGGCCGACGCGATGGAGGCCGAGCTCCGGACCCAATTGGCGAGGCTGGCAAGCGATCCGCCTACAGAGGCCGAACTCGATGCAGCCCGGAACCACCTTCTCGGACGCGACATCTCCGCGGCGCAGAGCAACGACGAACTTGCCGCAAAGCTTGCTCGCGAGTTCGTCGAGACCGGCGGCCCAAGATTGCGCGAACAGCTTCGTGCAATGCTTCAGTCGGTGACGCCTGCGGATTTGGCGCACGCCGCCAAAGCGTTCGCGCAAGGAACGGTCATTCGGGTAGACGTCGGCGGTTGAGCTAGCCTTCGCCTCGAAGCGTACCAGTGATCGTATCGAGCATCGAAGCTTCGAGGCCCGAGACACCGCTCCCAAGGCCAAGTGCCTTCAAAAGCCCTCCGCCCGAGACTTCCGCTACTTCGTGGCAGGCCTGGACGATCCGCGTGATGCGCTCATCCCGCTCTTCCGGTGAAAGAACTTCCAGGCCGTACTTGATCACTTCAACCGCTGTATCGAAGAGCGCGTCAGACGGACGGACGCGGAGCCATTCGGCGAGCTGATTGTAACCCGGCGAGCCGGCCCCGACACCGCGGTCGTCGGCGATGCGCAGGACCGTCGCTTGCTCCGCTCCGCTCACCGAACCGTCGACCCAGGCGACCTGGACCAGAGGCGCAAGTAGCAGGGCCGGGGCGGTTTCAGCGGTTACGCCGACCAGCCGGGCCCTCTGCAGCAGATCCGGATTGTCGACGTGCAGCTTTTCGGCGAGCGCAGAGGCCACCTCTTCAAGTTTGGCGTCCTGGCGAAGCCGCTCAACGAGCCTGGCATCATGCTGACGGAAATAGGCGGCTTCTGCGGCCTGCTCGCGTTCGGAAAATATGCCCTTGTCCATGCCTCACCTTTCTCCCAGCGCGTCCGCTAGACGGTTGTAGCCGGAACTCCCAGCCTCCGCATCATGGTAAGTCTGTAGTGTGCTTTTTTGGAGAGCCGAACGTCTTACCCAAGCAGGGAATCGCCGCCCAGGCTCCGATAGAGATCGACGAGATTGGTTGCGGCCTGCAGGCGGCTTTGCACCAGCGTCTGCTGGGCGGAATAATAGGAACGCTGGGCGTCGAGACTGCCGAGGAAGCTGTCGATGCCGTTCCGGTAGCGCGCCTCGGACAAAAGGTAAGTATCCGCGGCGGCCTCTCGCTGGGCCTGTCTTGCCCGCAATTGCTCACCGATGGTGCCGCGGCGGGCGAGCGCGTCGGAGACCTCCCGAAAGGCTCGCTGGATCGTCTGCTGGTAGGTCGCGACGGCCGCTTGCTTCTGGGCTTCGGTCAAGCGGACGTTCGCCCTGCCTGCTCCGCCCTGGAAGATGGTGTAGGTGACGTCACTCCCCGGACTCCACTGGAAAGCTCCGCCGCTGAACAGGCCGCCGATCGACGTGCTGGCGAGCCCGAGCAGACCGGTCAGGGTAATACGAGGAAACAGCGCTGCGCGCGCGGCGCCAATCTGGGCATTCGCCGCGCGCAGCTGATATTCGGCTTCGACCACATCGGGCCGGCGCAGCAGGATCATGGAATCGAGGCCCGCGGGGAGCTCCTTCACGGTTGGTGCGACCTGGTCGATCGATGCCGGAAGCAGCCTCGGATCGATATCAGCGCCGACGAGCAACCGTAGCAGGTTCACGTCCTGGGCAAGCGCGGTCCGTTGATCGGCGGCATCGGCATTCGCCGCCTCGAGAATTTGCTCCGCTTGCCTGAGATCGGTCCGGGGCGCGATACCGCCCTCAAGCCGCGCTCGGGTCAGCCGAACGGTCTTTTCGGCGCTCGCGACCGTTTCCTCGGCAATCCGCAGAAGGCTCGAGTCCGCCGAATATTGCAGCCAGGCCGTGGCGATGTCGGCGACGAGCGAGAGACGCGTCGCTCGTGCCGCGGATTCGGTCGCGAAATAGCGGTTGCGCTGGACGTCCGTCAGCGAACGGAGGCGGCCGAACAGGTCAAGCTCGAAGCCCGAAATGCCGACACCAAGATCGTAGCGCGTCGAGGCACCGCTCCCGTTGGTGCCACCGGCATCGGCGCTCGCGCTGGCAACCGCATTGACGGTGGGAAGCTGCTGCGCTCGCTGAATTCGGTACTGCTCCCGCGCCCCTGCGATGTTTGCCGCAGCGATCATCAGGTCGCGATTGTTGGCCAGCGCCTCCTCGATCAGCGACTGGAGCCGCGGATCGGTGAAAATGTCGCGATAGGTGACGCTTGGAAGCGTAGCCTCGGTCTGCCGAAGATAGGCGTCGCCCTGCGGCCAGGACGCCGGGATCGCCGCATCCGGGCGAATGTAAGCAGGCTGCATCGACGCGCAGCCCGTCGCCACAAGCGCGAGAAGAGCGGCAGTCTTTCTCAAACCTGGGCTGCCCGACGTTGGCGAATTCGCTCCCGGACCGCGGCGAGGCTGTCGCGGACGCCTCGGCGGACCATCACGAAGAAGAGTGGGATGTAAAAGATTGCGAGCAATGTCGCCGTCAGCATCCCGCCGATCACGGACGTGCCGATCGCGATTCGGCTGTTGGCGCCGGCCCCGGTCGAGAGCGCCAGCGGCATGACGCCGAAGATGAATGAGAAGCTCGTCATCAGGATCGGCCGGAGGCGAATTCGAGCAGCCTCGAGGGCGGCATCGATGATGCGCATGCCCTTTTTCTCGCCCTGCTCCGCAAACTCGATCATCAGGATGGCGTTCTTCGCGGCCAGACCCATGGTCGTCAGCAGGCCGATCTGGAGGAAGACGTCGTTCTCGAGGCCGCGCAGTGTGACGGCAAAGATGGCGCCGACGAGTCCGAGCGGGACGACAAGCAGGACTGCGACGGGGATCGACCAGCTCTCGTAGAGCGCGGCGAGGCAGAGGAACACGACGAGGAGCGAGATTGCGTACAGAAGCGGCGCCTGGCCGGACGAGAGCCGCTCCTGGTAGGACTGCCCCGCCCAGGCGACGCTTGTACCCGGGATCTCGTTCGCGAGCTTTTCCATCTCGGCCATGGCCTCGCCCGAGCTGACACCCGACGCCGGCTGGCCTTGAAATTCGGCCGCGGGTACGCCCTGGAAACGTGTCAGGCTGCTTGGAGCCGTGTCCCAGCCCGACTGAGCGAAGGAAGAGAAGGGTGCCATCTCGCCGTTGGTGGAGCGGATGTACCACTGACCGAGGCTCGACGGATCGGACCGATAGGGCGCATCGCCCTGAACATAGACTCGCTTTACGCGACCCTTGTCGATGAAATCATTGACATAGCGGCCACCCCAGGCCGTCGAGAGGGTGTTGTTGATATCGCTCTGGTTGAGGCCGAGCGCGGTCAACTTCTGCTGATTAACGTCGATCTTGTAGGTGGCGACGTCGGGCAGGTCACTGATGCGGACGGAAGTCAGCATCGGATTATCGTTCGCTGCCGCGAGCAGGCGATCGCGGGCAGCAAGGAAGTCCTCGCGGCTCATCCCGCTGCGATTTTGAAGCTCCATCGTAAAACCGCTCGACTGGCCAAGTCCGCGAATGGCGCCGGGGACGAGCACAAATACCTGGGCATCGCGGAAACCCCGGAACGCCCCGGAAGCGCGCTGAACCACGGCATCCGCGGTATTCTGCTTTCCCGGGCGCTCGTCCCAGGGGACGAAGTTCAGAAAGCCCTGCCCCGTATTCTGGCCGACCGCCCCGCCGCCGCCACCGCCGCCGGCGACCGTGAAGAGAGTTTGGACGTTCTTCCCCTCGTGCCCGTAGAAGTACTTTTCGACATCATGGAGCACCTCCAGCGTACGGGTCTGGGTTGCACCCGGCGGGAGGCGAATCTGGATGCTGGCCGCACCCTGGTCTTCGTTGGGAAGGAAGCCGGTCGGCAGTCGGTAGAACATGATGATCAGCGCGGCGACGACGAGAGCGTAGATGACAAGGAACAGCCACTTGCGATCGATCACCTTGACGATCGTCCCGCGATAGCCGGTCGCAAGCTTGTCGAACCCTGTGTTGAAGCCGTCTCGAGCCTTGCGGATGGCGCCGGCCGCGGCAGGCGACCGGCGTTCGAGCCAGCGCAGTCCGTCATCACCCTCTCCCTTGCGACGGAGCAAGGTCGAAGTCAGCGCCGGGCTGAAAATGAGCGCGACCAGTACTGAGAGGACCATCGCCGATACGATCGTCAGCGAGAACTGCTGATAGATGACGCCCGTCGAGCCGCCGAAGAAGGCCATCGGCAGGAACACGGCGGACAGGACCATCGCGATCGCGATCAGCGCGACCTGGATCTCCTTCATGGACTCGATTGTCGCTTCGCGCGGCGACATGCCGGGATTTTCCTCGAGCAAGCGCTCGACATTCTCGACCACCACGATTGCGTCGTCGACCAGCAAGCCGACCGCGAGCGTCAAGCCGAACAGCGTCAGCGTATTGATCGTGAACCCGGTCATGTAAAAGACCGCAAATGTGCCCATCAGTACCACTGGAATGGCGATCGCGGGCACCAGCAGCGCTCGCCAGTTCTGCAGGAAAATGAAGATGACGATGATGACGAGGATGATCGCCTCGATCAGCGTCTTCACGACCTCATTAACCGACAGCTTGATGAAATTGGTCGTGTCGTTTGCGTAAGCGAGCTTCAGGCCTTCGGGGAAACTCTCCGAAAGCTGCTGAACGCGAGCCTTCACGAGGTCCGCGGTCTCCAGCGCGTCGGCGCCTGGAGCAAGCGAAACCGCGATGCCTGCGCCCGGATGACCGTTTACCCGGACGATCGATGAGTAATTCTCGGCTCCGAGGTCGACCCGGGCGACGTCGCCGAGCCGCACCATTGCTCCGCTCGGATCGGTCTTGAGGACGATCGCTCTGAACTGGTCCGGCGTCTGCAGCTTGGACTGCGCCGTGACCGTGGCATTGAGCATCTGGTTCTGAGGCGATGGCAGACCGCCCACCTCGCCCGCCGCGACTTCAGTGTTCTGAGCGGAGATGGCGTTGATCACGTCGCTCGGCATCAGCGAGAAAGCCGCGAGCCTCTGGGGATTGAGCCAGATCCGCATGGCGTGCGGAGCCCCGAACACGTTGATGTCGCCAATACCGGGCACGCGTGAGAGCGGGTCCTGGACGTAGGACGCGAGATAGTCGGACACGTCCATGTTCGTCCGCTGGTCGGTTTCGTCATAGAGCGCGACGATCAGCAGGGAGTCCGGATTGGACTTGGTGACCCGGATTCCCTGCTGCTGCACCTGCGCGGGAAGGCGCGAGATCGCCTGCTGAACCTGGTTCTGGACCTGGACCTGTGCCGTGTCGGGATCGGTGCCCTTCTCGAACACCACCGAGATGCTGACCTGGCCGCGCGAGCTGGACGTGGACGTGAAATAGAGCAGCCCGTCGATGCCGGTCAGTTGCTGCTCGATGATTTGAGTGACGCTGTTCTCGATCGTCTGGGCATTCGCGCCCGGATAATTGGCTCGGACGTTGACCTGCGGAGGGGCGATATCCGGATATTGCTCGATAGGAAGGCCATTGATCGCGGCAATGCCTGCCAGCGTAACGACGATCGCGAGAACCCAGGCGAAAATCGGCCGGTTGATGAAGATCAGGGACAAGGCCTAGCCGCCCTTTTTGCCCTGGCCGCCCGCCCCAGGCTTTCCAGGTTCGATCTTCTGAGGTGCGCTCGCCGGAACCGGCTTCAGCGGCGCACCCGAGCGAAGGTTGTTCGTGCCTTGTGTAATCACCTTGTCGCCCGGGTTCAGGCCGCTCGTGACGACCCAGTTGGCGCCATAGGTTCGCTCGGCGACGACCTTGCGGCGCTCGGCTTTATTCCCCTTGCCGACGAGGAAGACGTAGGCGTCGCCGCCGATATCGCGCTGCATTGCGGCCTGAGGGACGAGGAAAACGCTCGGATCGACGGCTTGCGTGAAGAGCGCCTGCACGAACATGCCCGGAAGGAGCACGTTCTGTGGATTCGGGAAGCGGGCACGGAGAGTAACCGTTCCGGTGCTCTCGTTGACCATGACCTCGGAGAACTCGACCGTTCCGGAGTAGCCGTAGTCGCTCCCGTCCTCGAGCTTCAGGCGGACCTGAGTGCTTCCCGGATCGACGCCGCCCTGGGACAGCGATCGCTTCAGCCTGGTGAGGTCCGCACTCGACTGCTGGATATCGACGTACATCGGATCGAGCCGCTGGATGACCGCGAGGGAATCGGCCTGATTGGCGGTCACCAGTGCGCCGACGGTCGACAGCGAGCGGCCAATGCGTCCGCTGATCGGCGACGGAATGCTTGTGTAGCGCAAATTGATTCGGGCGGTGTCGAGCGCCGCATTATTCTGGGCGACCGCGGCCCTCGCCTGACGCGCCTGAGCCGCCGCATCGGTGTAATCCTGCTTGGCGATGGCCTCCATCTCGGCAAGCGGCTTGTAGCGATTGGCCCGGACCTGGGCCGCATCGAGCGTCGCCCGGGCCGCCGCGACATTGGCCTCCGCCTGATTGACCGCCGCGCGATAGAGACTGGGGTCGATCTGGTAGAGCGGCTGGCCCTGCCGGACGTACGAACCCTCGGTGAAGTAGCGGCGGCGAATGACCCCATTCACCTGCGGACGCACCTCCGAGGACTCGAACGCGACCGTCCTTCCGCCGAGCAGGCTCTGGAGGGGAACTGCCGTGCGCTGAACAACGACATAACCGACCTGCACAGGTCCACGCTGCCCACGCTGGTTCTCAGCGTCGGGTTTCGTGCAGCCGGCCAGAAGCGATAGAGCTACCGGCAGGGCAAGGGGGATTCGCCAACGACTCGCGATCACGAGGTGCCGTCTAGGCAGCTACCTAGTTGCTCTCAATTGCATTCGTCGACGCGTACCGGCGTTTTGTGGAAGCCTCGTGACAATCACAATCTCCTGAAAGCGGCCGATCAGCTGGGTTCGACAACCCGGATGTGAAGCTCCTTGAGCTGCTTCGGCATCACCGCGGCCGGAGCATTCATCATCAGGTCTTCCGCCTTCTGGTTCATCGGGAAGAGGATGACCTCGCGGATGTTCGGTTCGTCGGCCAGAAGCATGACGATTCGGTCGATGCCCGGTGCCGAGCCGCCGTGCGGAGGAGCGCCGAACTTGAAAGCGTTGATCATGCCCGCGAAGTTCGTGTCGACTTCTTCCTTCGAATAGCCGGCGACTTCGAACGCCTTGTACATGATGTCCGGACGGTGGTTCCGGATCGCGCCGGAACTCAACTCCACGCCGTTGCAGACGATATCGTACTGCCACGCCAATATATCGAGCGGATCCTTCGTCTCCAGCGCCTCCATCTCGCCCTGCGGCATCGAGAAGGGGTTGTGCGAAAAGTCGATCTTCTTCTGCTCGTCATTATATTCGAACATCGGGAAGTCGACGATCCAGCAGAAACGGAACGAGCCCTTCTCGATCAGGTCGAGCTGCTCGCCGACGCGCGTGCGGGCGGCGCCTGCGAGCTTCGCCGCTTCCTCTTCCTTGCCGGCAGCGAAGAAGATTCCGTCGTCCGGACCGAGGCCCATCGCTTCGGCAATGGCCTTCATGCCCTCTTCGCCGTGGTTCTTGGCGATCGGGCCGCCCCATTC
>DASSFK010000021.1:0-3351 GCA_035694565.1 Sphingomicrobium sp. | reverse complement strand
ATCACCGCGAAGACCAGTCCGACGATGAGGATTCCCGGATGATCTCGAGCGGCTCCGGCGACTGCCAGCACGTTGTCGAGGCTCATCGACACATCGGCGATCGCGACCGCCCAGACGGCGGCGGCGAAGCTCTTGGCTGGTCTCAGGCCTGAATGCTCGTCGCCCTGAATCTCTGCCGACCCGGCCGATTCTCCCTGGTGGCGGATCTCTCTCCACATCTTCCACGCAACCCACAGCAGGAGAAGTCCGCCGACCAGAATTAGACCAATGATTTGAAGGAGTTGAGTAACCACCAGAGCGAACATGATGCGAAGAACGAGCGCAGCAAGCACGCCGATCAATATGACCTTGCGGCGTTGGTCGGCGCTCAGGCCGGCAGCGAGTGCGCCGACGACAATCGCGTTGTCGCCGGCGAGAACGAGGTCGATCATCAAGACCTGGAGGAAGGCGGCGAATGCCGTCGGCTCGGTGATGTTCGAAAAATCGCTGACGATCGCGCCCCAGATGTTCGCGGGCGCGCCATAATGCGCGGCCACCGCGGCAAGGGTCGTCAGTAGAAACTCGAGCAAGTCGTCCCCCTCATGTGCAGGCCAAGTTCGGATCCAAGCCCGATGCCCGCTCTTTGTTCCGCCTAAACGAAGCCGAGGGCGTTCCTCAAGCCGAGCACATGCTCGCCGCCGACCCAGCCTTCGTAGATCATGCTGACCCCGACGTAGAGGATCACCGCGAGGCCAATATAGTTGATCCAATGGTACCGCTGGATAAGTCGGGCGACGTAGTTCGCGGCGAAACCCATGAAGAGCACGGAGAAGGTGAGGCCGATCACCAGCAGCGCCGGATTGTCCCGCGCGATCGAGGCGACCAGAAGCACGTTGTCGAGGCTCATGCTGAGATCGGCGATGGTGATCTGGATCGCCGCCTGGAGGAACGTCTTCGTCCGCGGCCGGCCCTCGATCTCCGGCGTGTCCGGGTCGTCGCAGACCACGTCCTGGCGCGGGTGGAGCTCCGTCCACATGTTGTAGGCGACCCAGAGCAGCAGGAGCCCGCCAGCGAAGACCAGGCCGGTAATCTTCAGGAGCTGCGTCGCGAGCACCGCGAACGTGATCAGGAACGCCAGCGCCATTCCGACGCCGAGCATCAGGACGCGCTTGCGGTCTCTCTCCGGAAGGCCGGACGCAAGCGAGCCCATGATGACGACATTGTCGCCGGCCATGGTCAGGTCGCCGACGATGATCTGGCCGAGCTTGGCGAGGCCGCCGGCCGTGAAAACGCTTGAGAAGCTGAAGCCGCTGAGCATGCGCCAGTAGAAACCGCTTGAGCGGACTACTGGTTCATCGAGGCGAAGAAGTCCTCGTTGGTCTTTGCATCCTTCATCTTGTCGAGAAGGAACTGCATTGCATCGACGGTGCCCATCTGCATGAGGATGCGGCGCAGCACCCACATCTTCGAGAGCGTGCCCTGCTCGACCAGCAACTCTTCCTTGCGGGTACCGGACTTGCCGACGTCCAGCGACGGGAAGATGCGCTTGTCGGCGACCTTGCGGTCGAGCACGATTTCGCTGTTACCGGTGCCCTTGAACTCTTCGAAGATGACTTCGTCCATCTTCGATCCGGTGTCGATCAGCGCGGTCGCGATGATTGAGAGCGAGCCGCCTTCCTCGATGTTGCGAGCGGCGCCGAAGAAGCGCTTCGGGCGCTGCAGGGCGTTCGCGTCGACACCGCCGGTGAGGACCTTGCCGGAGCTCGGAACGACCGTGTTGTAGGCGCGGCCGAGACGGGTGATCGAGTCGAGCAGGATCACGACATCCTTCTTGTGCTCAACCAGGCGCTTGGCCTTTTCAATAACCATCTCAGCAACTTGGACGTGCCGCGAAGCGGGCTCGTCGAAGGTCGAGCTGATAACCTCGCCATTCACCGAGCGCTGCATGTCGGTGACTTCCTCCGGCCGCTCGTCAATGAGCAGGACGATAAGGAAGACTTCCGGATGGTTGTCGGTGATCGACTTGGCGATGTTCTGAAGAAGGACGGTCTTACCCGTTCGGGGCGGAGCGACGATCAGCGCGCGCTGTCCCTTGCCGAGCGGCGAGACGATGTCGATCACCCGAGCCGACTTGTCCTTGACCGTCGGATCCTTTGGGTCGAGCTCGATCTTCGAGGTCGGATAAAGCGGAGTCAGATTGTCGAAATTGACGCGGTGGCGGACGGCCTCCGGGTCATCGAAGTTGATCTGGGTGACCTTGGTCAGTGCGAAATAGCGCTCACCTTCCTTGGGAGCGCGGATCTCGCCTTCGACCGTGTCACCGGTGCGAAGACCGAAGCGGCGGACCACGCTCGGCGCGACGTAAATGTCGTCGGGACCGGCGAGATAGTTCGCTTCCGGAGAACGCAGAAAGCCGAAGCCGTCGTTCAGGACCTCAATCGTTCCCGATCCAATGATCTCGGCGCCGGTGTCGGCGCGGACCTTGAGGATGGAGAACATGAGGTCCTGCTTGCGCAGCGTGGATGCCCCCTCGACGCCGAGCTCTTCGGCCATGGTGACGAGTTCGGCAGGGGTTTGTTTCTTGAGGTCTTTGAGATGCATGTGGTTCGGGCTTCGGACGAAGAATTGGAAGAACGGCTTTAGTCAAAAAGCGCAGAATGGGCAGGACGCCTCATCCGGGACAAACGGTTCGTCGGCAAAGGAAGTGAACTGGCCGATTCAGCCGTCGCAGCCGAGGTATGTCTCGCGATGCGCCAAGTCAATGGCGACCGGCAAGGAATTCGATCAGAAGGGCTTCACGATCACGAGGACGACGATAAGTGCCGCGGCAATTCCGGGCAGCTCGTTCATGATCCTCAACGTGCGATTGTCGAGGGGACGCTTCCCGGACGCGAGGTTCTTCCCATAGCTCCCGAGCCAGCCCTGATAGCCGCTCAGGGCGACAACGAGGAGGAACTTGGCCTGAAACCAATGCTGATCCCAGGCATGGGTGATCCACATGAGGGTCAGACCTAGCAGCCAGACAATGATCATCGACGGTGTCAGGATGATCGTCCGAACGCGGTCCTCACGCTCGATCCAGGCGCGATCTTCGGCTGATCCCGGCGTCGTCTCGTGATGGTAGACGTAAAAGCGCGGCAGGATGAACAGCCCTGCCATCCAGAAGATGACGAAGGTGAGGTGGGCTGCCTTGATCCACGGATATGCCAAGCCGAGTTGCTCCTGAAGGGCGTTCATTCGGACGTCTTCACCTCTGCAAGCATCTGCTCGACATGCGCGATCGGAGTTTCCTGGAGAATGCCGTGGCCGAGATTGAAGATGTGAGGCCGGCCGGCAAAGGCGTCAAGGATTCGGTGCACGGCGGCCTTGAGG
>DASSFK010000020.1:0-4202 GCA_035694565.1 Sphingomicrobium sp. | reverse complement strand
CCGGAGATCGTGATCTGCGTTCCGTCGGGATCGACCTCGGTCGAGCGCCGCGCGATCCGGGACGCCGCGTCCAACGCCGGCGCCAGTGCCGTCTACCTGATCGAAGAGCCGATGGCGGCCGCGATTGGCGCCGACATGCCGGTAACCGCTCCGATCGGATCGATGGTCGTCGACATCGGCGGCGGCACGACCGAGGTCGCGGTGCTCTCGCTTCGCGGCTTGGCCTATACGACTTCGGTGCGCGTCGGCGGCGACAAGATGGACGAAGCGATCAGCTCCTACGTCCGCCGCAACCACAATCTTCTGATCGGCGAAGCCACCGCCGAGCGGATCAAGAAGGAGGTCGGAATCGCCAAACCGCCCACGGACGGCATCGGCAAGACCGTCCACATCAAGGGCCGCGACCTCGTCAACGGCGTTCCGAAGGAAATCTCGATCAACCAGGGCCAGATCGCCGAGGCACTGTCTGAGCCTGTCGGAACCATCGTCGAAGGCGTCCGCATCGCTCTGGAGAATACGGCTCCGGAGCTTGCGGCCGACATCTGCGACCAGGGCATTGTGCTCACCGGTGGCGGCGCGCTCCTTCAGGGACTGGATGAAGTGCTCCGCGACGAAACCGGCCTTCCGGTCACGGTCGCCGAGGATCCGCTGACCTGCGTTGCTCTTGGCACTGGCCGGGCGCTCGAGGAAGAGCAGTTCCGCGGCGTCCTGCAAACCGCGTAAGGGAGCGCTGAAGGGTGGCGACCGCCCGCCCAGGCTGGTCGCGGCGCGCGCAGTATGGACTGTTCTTCAGTTTTCTGGCCGCAATCGCCGGGCTTCTCATTGGCCTGATTTTGCTTGCTTTGTCGTTGGTTGCGCCGAAGAGCTACGCCACTGTCAGAGGTGTGGCATTGGACTCGACCGCACCGGTGACGTCAGGTCTTCGGGCGGTAACGGCGACGATCGGCGGCGTCCTCACGGGCGCCGGCAATTACTGGGACGCCGCGCGCCAGAACGGGCAACTCAAGAACGAACGCCAGTTGATGCTTCAGCGGATCGTCGAAGCGAAAGCCATTTCGCTAGAAAATCGCGAGCTGAAGGCGGCTCTTCAGCTTCGTGAGCGGAGCCGGACACCCGTCGCCAACGGACGCATCGTCGGGTCCTCCTTCAACAGCCCCCGCCGCTATGCCATTTTCTCCGCAGGCACGGCCGACGGCGTGCGCGTCGGAATGCCCGTCCGCTCCGCGCAGGGCCTCATCGGCCGGGTCGTGGATGCGGGAGCGCTCGCATCTCGGATCCTGCTTGTCTCCGACCGCGCCAGCATCGTCCCGGCGAGGATCCTCCGCGGCGGCCAGCCGGTGATCAGCCAGGGCCGTGGAGATGGCACGATCGACCTCCGACCACTCGAAGTTGGGCGCAATCCGTTCAAACCGGGCGATATCGTGATCACCTCGGGGACCGGCGGCCTCTATCCTCCGCTCATCCCCATCGCTCGCGTCGTCCGACTGGACGACGACGGCGCCATTGCTTTGCCGATTGCCGATCCCGGCGCGACCAGCTTTGCACTTGCCGAACAGCCTTACGAACCCAAGGCCGTCGCCGAGGAGGCGGGCGGCGCGGCGGAGGCGCAATAATGGTTCGAGCCGCTCTCGCCCAGAACCGGAATATCGGACAGGGGCCCGTGTCCGGGGCCCGCATGGTCCCCGTCTACACCGTCTTGGCTGCCTGCCTCCTCATTGCGCTGCCGATCGTGTCGGACAGCGGTTGGTTTCCCGACTTCGGCTTCCTTGCGCTGATCGCCTGGCGCCTCCTTCGCTCGGACGTCTGGCCCAGCTGGTGGGCCGCGCCGATGGGCTTTTTCAATGACCTCGTGACCGGTCACCCCATCGGCTTTTCGATTGCAGTCTGGACCGCGGCAATGCTTGCTCTCGATCTTGCCGACCGCCGAACGATGTGGCGCGGGTACTGGCTCGAATGGGCGCTCGCGGCCTTGCTCCTGCTCGCCAACGAATCCGCCGAGTGGCGCGTTGCGCAGGTGATGGGCGCCTCGCTCCCCTACCTGACGACCGTATTGCCGCCTTTGCTGATCTCCATCCTTGCGTTCCCAATCGTCGCGTGGATTGTTTCGCGGATCGACCGGTGGAGGCTCGGGCGATGAAGATGGAGCGGCGCTTTTCGTCGGTCCACCAAACCATCACCTTCTCGCGAAGGATGATGCTGCTCTCCGGCGGACAGGCGGCTGTCGGAGCTCTGTTGCTTGGGCGCCTCGCCTGGCTATCAGTCAGGGAGAATCAGAAGTACCAGCTGCTGTCGGAGAGCAATCGCGTCCAGCTCATTCCGGTTCCACCGCGCCGCGGCTGGATTGTCGACCGCAACAAGGTCCCGATCGCCATCAACCGCTCGAGCTTCCGTATCGACCTGATTCCGCAGCAGCTTGAAGCTCCCGAAAAGACACTGAAGGCCCTCGCCGAACTGATGCAGCTGACGACGGACGACATGGACCGGATTTTGCGTGAGCTGAAGCAGGGTCGCGGCTTTCAGGCTGTGCAGGTGGCCGAAAACGTCACCTTCGAACAATATGCCGCGGTGACGGTTCGCCTTCCGGACCTGCCCGGTGTGCAGGCTACCCGGGGTTATTCGCGTTATTATCCGAGTGGTCCCGCGGTCGCGCACCTCGTCGGATACGTCGGTACGGCAAACCAAAAGGAATATGAGGCGGAGGACAAGAATCCGTTGCTGATCATTCCAGGCGTTAAGATCGGCAAACAAGGTCTTGAAAAATCGCTAGAACCCTATCTCCGCGGTACTCCCGGTGGTCAGCGCGTGGAGGTTACTGCGCGCGGGAAGCTGGTCAAGGAACTGGACCCGAAGCCGGACCGCAGCGGGCAGACCGTCCAGCTAACCATTGATCAAGGATTGCAGGAATTTGCGGCGCGGCGGATGGGCGACCAGTCCGGCGCCCTCGTCGCGATGGATGTCACAAGCGGCGATTTGCTGGCGTTCGTGTCGATGCCCGCCTTCGATCCGAACAGCTTCAGCGAGGGCATCGGGCGGACAGAATGGCGGATGTTGTCGGAAGATGACCACATCCCGTTGCTCAACAAGGTTGCGCAAGGGCTTTACCCGTCCGGATCGACGATCAAGCCCGCCATGGCGCTGGCATTCCTGAAACAGGGGGTCGACCCCAAGCGACGCGTCCATTGCGCGGGCGGCTACCAGATCGGAAATCGGTACTTCCGATGCGACGCCGTACATGGTTCGATGGACATGCATTCGGCAATCGAACGCAGCTGCAATACGTATTTCTGGGCGACGGGCCTGGTTTCAGATCCCGAGCAGACGACGGAGATGGTCAACTATCTTGGCTATGGCCAGGAATTCGACCTGCCCATACCGTCTCAGCGGTTCGGCACGATGCCGAACCCGAAGTGGCTCGAGAAGAAATATCACCGGAAATGGCAGGGCTACGACTCGGCGAACACGTCGATCGGACAGGGGTACGTCCTCGTGAACCCGCTGCAGCTGGCGGTGATGCCGGCGCGACTTGCGTCAGGAAAACTGCTTCAACCGCGGCTTCTGATGAACGGGCACGGGAAGCCAGCGGCGCCCGTCGATGCCAGTCCTGAACATCTGGAGTTCATTCGCGGCGCAATGGCGGCCGTGGTCAACGGCAGCGGAACCGCCGTCGCCTCGAAGCTGCCGCTCGACGGAATCCAAATGGCAGGCAAGACCGGCACCGCTCAGGTCTTCCGGCTCGGCGAACGCGGCCATCAATCGAATTGGGCGCTGCGCGACCACGCCTTGTTCATAGCCTTCGCCCCGGCCGACAAACCTCGCTACGCGATGGGGTGCATCATCGAGCATGGCGGATTCGGGGCGGCGTCGGCGGCGCCGATCGTCCGGGATTCCATGACCTATCTGTTCGACAAGCAGAAAGCTCTGGCTGCCCTTGCCCCTCTTGAGGAGCAATGGGGCGGAACGCTGGCAGAACGGAATGCCCGGCTGATCGCGGCCTTCAAGGCACCACGGACCGCGCTGTGATTTCCTCCGCGATCATTCCCCAGCCTCTCGCCCGCCTTCCTTGGCGATTGATCTTCGTGATCGTCGGGATCGCCGGGATCGGCTTCCTTACTCAATATTCGGCAGCGGGTGGCTCGTTCCGGCCCTGGGCGCTGAAGCAGGGCATCACGGTCCTGTTCTTCCTCTCTCTCGCGGTCGCAATG
>DASSFK010000019.1:0-4182 GCA_035694565.1 Sphingomicrobium sp. | reverse complement strand
GGGCTTTGCAATTGCGGCGGCGGCGGCCGAGGCCGGCGCTCGCGTAACCTTGGTTTCGGGGCCGGTGGCGCTTGACACTCCGCCAGGGGTGGATCGCGTCGACGTCGAGACAGCCGAGCAGATGGCCGGCGCCGTGATGGGAGCTTTGCCCGCGGATTGCGCGATCATGGTCGCGGCAGTCGCGGATTGGCGGGTCGAATTCTCGCCGACCAAGCTCAAGAAGGAAGACGGCCCTCCCGAACTCAAGTTCGTGCGGACCCGCGACATTCTTGCCGAGATTTCAACGCTTGCGCAGCGACCTCGGCTGATCATCGGCTTCGCCGCGGAAACCGACAATGTGGTCGACAATGCGATCGCCAAACGGGAACGCAAGAAGGCCGATTGGATCGTCGCCAACGACGTGTCCGGCGATGTGATGGGCGGCCACCGCAACCGGGTCCATCTTGTGACTTCGGAAGGGATCGAGGATTGGCCGGAAGATTCGAAACAGGAAGTCGCGCGGCACCTGATCCGCCGCGTTGAACAGGAGATCGGATGATCGAGATCAAGCTTACCCGTCTGCCGCACGGCGAGGGCTTGCCGCTTCCGCAATATGCGACGGAGCATGCGGCCGGCCTGGACGTCGTTGCGGCCGAGGACCTCACGCTTCAACCTGGCAAGCGCCATGCCGTCGCGACCGGCTTCGCGATCGAGATTCCCCATGGTCATGAGGTACAAGTCCGCCCCCGCTCAGGACTGGCCCTGAAGCATGGAATCACCTGCCTCAACACCCCCGGCACGATCGACAGCGACTATCGCGGCGAAGTTAAAATTATCCTCGCCAACCTCGGTGACGAGCCGTTCGAGGTTCGTCGCGGGGAGCGCATCGCGCAATTGGTGCCAGCAACGGTCCTCCGGGCGCACTTCACCGAGGTTCATGAACTGGAGGAAACAGCGCGCGGCAGCGGAGGGTTCGGAAGCACGGGCCGGTGAGCGAGCTAAGCGACGACGAGCTGGAGCGCTACGCAAGACACATCGTCCTCCCGCAAGTCGGAGGCGTCGGGCAGCGGAAGCTGAAAGCTGCCAGCGTCGCGGTTGTCGGCGCGGGCGGGATCGGCAGCGCTGTCATCCCTGCCCTGGCGGGTGCGGGAATCGGCCGGCTGACGATCATCGACGATGACGTCGTCGATCGAACCAACCTGCAACGCCAACCCATCTTCCGCGACGAACATGTCGGACAGGGGAAAGTTGATCTCGCGGCGGAATTTGTTCGCGCGCTCAACCCGTACGTCGCGGCTTCGGCGGTCCGGGAACGGCTGACCGCCCAGAATGCCGACACCATGCTGTCAGGCAATGATCTCATTATCGATGGCTGCGACAATTTCGCGACCCGTCTTGTTGTCGGCGATACGCTGACGCGGCTCCGAATCCCGCTCGTGTCTGCCGCCGCCGCCCAATTCCAGGGACAGGTCGGCCTGTTCCGCGGCTGGGAGTCCGGGAAGCCCTGCTACCGCTGCTTTGTCGGGGATGCCTTCGACAGCGACGATTGCGACACCTGCGCCGAACAGGGCGTTCTTGGAGCACTCACAGCAACAGTGGGCGCCTTCGCTGCGCTGATGGCGGTCCGGGCGATCGTCGGCATCGGCGAAGACGTTGCCGGCAACCTGTTCCTGTTCGACGGTGAAGCACTCGACTGGCGGAAAATCCGGCTTCCCAAGGATCCGAACTGCCGGACCTGCTCGGGCTAGCGGACCGGCAATTCCATATCCCCCCTGACTTTGCGCAGGGAGGATCCGTATAGGATCGGACAAAGGTCAACTGGCCTTGCGGCGACGACCCTTCGTCTTCTTCGTGGAAGGGCCCTTCGCGGCCTTGGCGTCGATCCATTCGGCCGCCTGCTCCAACGTCACCGACTTGGGGTCGGCGCTCTTCGGCAGGGTCGCGTGGGTCGTGCCGTCACTAACGTACGGCCCGTAGCGGCCGGCCATGACCTTGATCTCCAGCCCGCTGACCGGATGCGCTCCGAGCACTGCAATCGGTTCCCGTGAGGCGCCCTGGCGACGCCCTCCGCCCGACGCGGCATCGGCCAACTTCGCGACCGCAGCGTTCATTCCGGTCTCGAACACCTCGGCGGTCGAGTTCAGGCGAGCATATTTGCCGTCATGCTCGAGGTACGGGCCATAACGCCCGATCGAGGCCTTGATCGTCTTGCCGGTTTCCGGGTGGGCGCCGATCTCTCGGGGCAGCGACAGAAGGCGCTCCGCCAATTCCGCATCCACGTCCGCGATCGGAACGTCCTTGGGGATCGATGCGCGCTTGCCGTCCCGCTCAAGATAGGGACCGAAACGTCCGCTCTTCAGTTCGATGCCGTTGCCGAGATCCTGCGGGCCCTCGCTGGCCTGATCGCTCCCGACCTGACCGAACTTCTGGGTATAGCGGCACTCGGGATAGTTGGAGCAGGCGACGAACGCGCCGAACTTTCCGCCGCGAAGGGACAGCCGGCCGTTTCCGCATGCCGGACAGACGCGCGGGTCGCTGCCGTCCGGGCGCGATGGATAGAGCCAGGGCGCAAGGAACTCGTCCAGTGCGGCCGTAACTTCGGAGGGCTTCTGGTCCATGACCTCGCCGGCCTTCGGCCGAAAGTCGCGCCAGAATTCCTCCAGCAATTTCTGCCAGTTGAGACGCCCTCCTGAGACATCGTCGAGTTCTTCCTCGAGCTCCGCCGTATAGTCGTAGCTGACGTAGCGCTCGAAGAAGCGCTCGAGAAACGCAGTGACGAGCCGGCCGCTCTCTTCGGGAATGAACCGCGCCTTTTCGACGCGTACATATTCGCGGTCCTTCAAAGTCTGAAGGATCGAGGCGTAGGTCGATGGCCTGCCGATTCCGAGCTCTTCGAGCCGCTTGACCAGGCTGGCCTCCGAATAGCGAGGCGGCGGCTGGGTGAAATGTTGGGTCGCCTCGACTCCGGTCTTCGCGGGCGCGTCGCCGCTGCGAAGCGCAGGCATGCGCGCTCCTTCCTCGTCCTGAGGATCGTCGCGGCCTTCGTCGTAGAGCGCCATGAAGCCGGGGAAGAGGACGACCTGTCCCGTCGCGCGGAGGACCGCCCTGCCCGCTCCGTCCGTCAGCTCGACCGTTGTCCGCTCCAGACGTGCCGACGCCATCTGGCTCGCCAGCGCCCGGTTGTAGACCAGCTCATACAGGCGAGCGTGATCGCCCGACGCCGCGTGGGAACGGCTGAAATCGGTCGGGCGGATCGCTTCGTGCGCTTCCTGAGCGTTCTTTGCCTTGCTCGTGTAGCGGCGCGGCTTGTCCGGCACGAAACCGCTGTCGTAGCGGTTGGCGATGGCCTTGCGGGCTGCGCTGATCGCCTCCTCCGCCATGTCGACGCCGTCGGTCCGCATGTAGGTAATCAGCCCATCCTCGTAGAGCGACTGCGCGACCCGCATCGTATGGCTGGCCGAGAAGCCGAGCTTGCGCGCCGCCTCCTGCTGCAGCGTGGAGGTCGTAAACGGCGGCGGCGGGTTCTTGGCGAACGGCTTGGTCTCGACCGAGACGACCGTGAACCGGCCCGCTTCGACGGTCGCCTTGGCGGCGTCCGCTTCGCCTTTGCTGCCGATCGAGAGGCGGTCGACCTTCTTGCCGTCGAGCTGGACCAAACGCCCCGTGAACGGCTGGCCATCCGCTTCAAAGGTAGCGTTGACCTGCCAATATTCCTGGGTCTTGAAGACTTCGATCTCACGTTCGCGATCGACGATCAGGCGAAGCGCCACCGACTGGACGCGGCCGGCCGACTTGGCGCCCGGCAACTTGCGCCAGAGGATCGGCGAGAGAGTGAAGCCGACGAGATAATCAAGCGCGCGGCGCGCCCGATATGCGTCGATCAGATCCTCGTCGAGCCCACGCGGGTTGCGCATCGCCTCGGAGACGGCGGCATTGGTAATGGCGTTAAAGGTGACGCGCTGGACGTTCTGGGGAAGCGCCTTCTTCTGCCGAAGCACTTCCTGAACGTGCCAGCTGATCGCCTCGCCCTCCCGGTCGGGATCGGTCGCCAGGATCAGCGTATCGGCCTTCCTGGCCTCGTCGGTAATGATCTTCAGCTGCTTCGAGCGATCCGGCGAAACCTGCCACAGCATGTCGAAGTCATGCTCGGGATCGACCGAGCCGTCCTTCGGGGGAAGATCGCGCACGTGGCCATAGCTGGCG
>DASSFK010000018.1:0-3840 GCA_035694565.1 Sphingomicrobium sp. | reverse complement strand
AGTACATCCGCGACACCAGCTACGGAATGGTCAGGACCGAGATCGTCTGTGCTCGCTGTGGGTCGCACCAGGGCCACGTCTTTCCCGACGGACCGCCGCCCACCGGCGAGCGCTATTGCATCAACTCTGTCAGCCTCGAATTCACGCCCAAGGGTGAACCGCTTCCGGACAGGCTGGGCCGGGGCGCACCTGAAGGGGAGGCGTGGAACGGGTAAAGCTCTGGGTTCGGGGGCGATATGGGTGCTTGGGGAAGCGGCAGCTTTGAGAATGACGCGGCGCTCGACTGGGCCGGCGGGATTCGCTCCCTTAGCGATTTGCGCGAGCCGATTGATCGGCTGCAGGCAGTCGGATCAGGCCATGTCGACGCCGACCTTGCGTGCGAGGTGATCGCGGCGGCGGAGGCGGTCGCAATGCTGATGGGCCGCAAGAGCGCCGACTTCCCCGAAGACCTGCAGGAGCAGCTGGCGACCGCCGGCGAGCCCGACAAGCAACTCTACCATCAGGTCCGGAGCGCCGTGATGCAGGTCATGCGCAATTCGGAACTCGCAGATCTGTGGGAAGAAAGCGCGGCGGAGACCGGCAACAACGAATGGCTCGCCTCACTCACCGGCCTGATCGAACGCCTCAATCCCGACGTGGAAGCCGCGCCTTGGTCCGACGAGGAGATCGAGAAGGTCGCCGGCCCGATGCAGACGTGCGCCTTCTGCGATCAGCCGATCGATCAAAGCGATCTATTCATGATGACGTTCTACGACGCCTCCAACCGCCTGAGCGGAGGCAGGGGCATGTGGATGCACCTCAGATGCCTGAACTCGCGGCTTCACCACAGGCATGCGGTCATCAACCTCAAGTTCGACCCGAGCGCCATGGCGGAGTAGCTCCGGAACGATCTGCTGCGCGGGCGTATCACGCCTGGTGGATCGCCTTGACCACCTGGTAGCTCTCGAGGCCTTCCTTGCCGCCCTCCGACCCGAAGCCCGAATCCTTGACTCCGCCGAACGGCGCGTCGGCGGCCGACAGAGCGAAGGTATTGATTCCGACCATCCCGCTTTCGACGAGGTCGCCGATCAGATTGGCACGACGGCCGTTCTCGGTGAAGGCGAATGCCGCGAGGCCGTAGGGCAGGCGGTTGGCCTGCTCGATCACCTCCTCGAACGTGTCGAACGGGCGGGATACGGCGACCGGGCCGAAGGGCTCCTCGTTCATGATCTCGGCTTCGTTCGGAACGTCGGCGAGAAGCGTCGGCTGGAAGAAGAAACCGCCTTCGCCGCGCTCGCCCCCGGCGAGGACTCGCGCACCCTTGGCCCTGGCGTCCTCAACCAAAGCCTCAATCGCTCCCGGGCGGCGACTGTTGGCGAGCGGGCCCATCCGGGTGTCCGCTTCGAGGCCGTTGCCGATCTTCACCTTGGCCGTGCGCTCGGCGAAGCCCTTCACGAAGGCGTCGTAAATGCCGCTCTGGACGTAGAAGCGGGTCGGCGAAACGCAGACCTGGCCCGCGTTCCGGAATTTCTGCGGCACGACCATGTCGAGCGTCTTCTCAAGATCGCAATCGTCAAAAATCAGCACGGGCGCATGACCGCCGAGCTCCATCGTGACGCGGGTCATGCTGTCCGCGCAAAGGCGCATCAGATGCTTGCCGACGTTGGTCGAGCCAGTGAAGCTGACCTTGCGGATGACCCGGCTGGCAATGAGCGTCTCGCTGACGAGGCCAGACTCGCCGTGGACGAGCTGGGCGACGCCGTTCGGGATGCCCGCATCGGCAAGAGCCCGGAACATCTCCGTGCCCACGCCTGGGGTTTCGTGCGGCGGACGGGAAATGACCGTGCAGCCCGCTGCCAAGGCGGCGCTGACTTTCTTCGCGAGCAGATAAAGCGGGAAGTTCCACGGCGTGAACGTCGCGACAGGACCGACCGGCTGGCGGATCACGCGGCTGAGTTGGCCCGCAGGACGGACGAGGGTGCGGCCGTAATCGCGCTTCACGTCCTCGGCGTACCAATCGAAAAGCTGGGCGGAGGCGAGCACTTCCGTCTTTGCCTCGGCGATGATCTTGCCCTGCTCCTGGGTCATCGTCGCGGCGATGAGATCCACGCGTTCGCGAAGCAGCGAGGCCGCCTTGTGAAGAATCGCCCCGCGCTTCTCGACGTCGGTCGAGCGCCATTCCGGCCAGGCCCGGTTCGAGGCTTCCAGCGCCTCGTCGAGATCCGCCTTGGTCGCGTAGGGCACCTCGGCGATCGGGCTGGCGTTGACGGGGTTCAGGACCGTGTGGGCATCGCGGCCTTCACCACTTTTCCAGACACCGTCGATGAAGAGCTTGAGGTCGGTTTCGTATCCCATGGGCGCCCAGATAGGCCTCGCTCGTTATGGCTGCAACTCGTCTCATCCTCTCCACGCCACGTCGAGCGAAGGAGGTTGTTGTGCCATTTTCAGAGGCAGGGTAGTCGTTACTGACAAAGGAGAAAGCAGGCCATGACCAAGCAGGAACTCGTAGCGCGGATGCAAGAGGGACAGGCCTGGTTGCCCGGCAAGAAGGTCAAGATCGACTTCGGCGGGGACCAGGGCGCCATCTTGCTCGACGGCGCGGGTCAGCAGGTCAGCGACATCGCTTCGGACGCGAACGCGGCCGACACGACCATCAAGGTCAGCTGGGACGACTGGCAGGCTATGGCCGCAGGCCAGCTCGACGGCATGACGGCATTCATGACGGGCAAGCTCCGCATCGAGGGCGACATGTCGAACGCGATGCAGCTGCAGGGCGTCCTCGCCAAGCTTCGCGGGTAGAATTGCCGGGGGAGCGTGATCTCTCGCGGCTTCTGCAGGGCCTGAGGCCCAGGCTGTATCCGGACCGCTACACCTTTGCTCCTGCAGTGGACTGCGCGTTGACGGCGAACCAGTTCGCCCTCGTGCGCGAAGACGAGGGTCTGACGTCCATCCACGCCGATCCTGAGGGCGAATGGGCGCGGATCAGTCTTGAGGTTCATTCCAGCCTGGAGGCCGTCGGCCTGACCGCGACGCTGTCGTCGCGCCTGGCCGAGCTTGGAATCAGCGCGAATATTGTCGCGGCAAGAAATCACGACCATCTGTTCGTTCCGTGGGACCGCCGGGAGAAAGCCCTTGCGGCCCTGCGTAGCCTGGAAAACGGCGAGACGGACTAGGCTTTCGGAGGTCGGATGCTGGAACTTTTCTACTCGCCGGGCGCCTGCTCGCTCGTCACCCATATCGCGCTCGAGGAGGCCGGCGAGCCGTTTCAGCCGATGCGTGTCACGCTGATGCAGGGTGAACACCTCACCGCGGAATTTCTCGAGATCAATCCGCGAGCCCGAGTTCCGGCGCTGGTGACCGACAACGGCGTCGTCACCGAGAATGTCGCCATCCTCAACCTGATCGGCGACCTGTACGGCAAGGACGGCTCGGTCCCGAACAGCGACCCTTTCGATGCCGCGAGGTGCAATGAGCTGCTCGGCTGGTTCGCCTCGAGCGTCCACATATCCTTTGCCCAGGTATGGCGCGGGGAGCGCTTCACCAACGACGAGAAGCTGTTCGATGCCATCAAGGAAGGCGGCATCAGGGCTCTCGAGAAGCAGTTTGCAGAAATCGAGCAACTGTCAGGCGAAGGCTGGCTTGTGGGCGAGAGCTTCACGGCGGCAGATACCTACGCGCTGACCTTCTTTCGCTGGGGAAGGAGGATCGGCATGGACATGGGCCGCTATCCGCGCTGGGCCGCGCTTCTTCGGCGCGTGCTGGAACGGCCGGCGGTGAAGCGGGCGCTCGAACGCGAAGGGCTGAAGCCCGAGGAGTTCCAGCCCGCTTAAGGAGAGAGCGATGCGGGCAGCTTTCCTCTTC
>DASSFK010000017.1:0-2552 GCA_035694565.1 Sphingomicrobium sp. | reverse complement strand
CTTCGGTCCGGTGCGAGTGGAGACCGCGGACGCGGTCCACACCCCGCCGGCGCCGTACGGCGTCGTCAACAACGACCAGAGCCTGCTCGACGTCGCCGACCTCGTCTTCATCGACGCGCCCGGAACCGGCTTCAGCCGGATTGCCGGCAAGGAGAAGGAGAAGGCCTTCTACGGCGTCGACCAGGACGTCTACGCCTTCACCCAGTTCATCACCCAGTTCCTGTCGAAATATGGCCGCTGGAACTCGCCGAAATATGTGTTCGGCGAGAGCTATGGGACGATGCGCGGCGCGGGCCTTGCGCTGTCGCTGCAGAACAAGGACGTCGACCTCAACGGGCTGATCCTTTTGTCGGACATCCTCAACTGGGACTTCCTCCCCGACGATCCGCAGATCAATCCGGGCGTCGACTATCCCTACATCGTCTCGCTGCCGACCTATTCCGCGACCGCCTGGTACCATAACCGCATCGCCGACCGGCCAGCCGACCTGCAAAGCTTCCTCAGCCAGGTCGAAGCGTTCGCGACGGGCGAATATGCGGTCGCCCTGCTCAAGGGGCATGACCTGCAGCCCGATGAGCGGCAGCGGATCGCGGAGAAGCTCTCAGCCTACACGGGCCTGTCCATACCCTATTTGCTGAAGACCAATCTCCGCATCGAATATGGCGCATTCCAGAAGGAACTCCTCGCCGACCAGACGCAGACCACCGGCACGCTCGACACGCGCTTCCTCGGCGCCACGCTCGACCCTTTGAGCAAGGTCGCCAGCTACGATCCGCAGAGCAGCGCAATCAGCGCTGCCTACGTCGGCGCGTTCAACAATTACGTGCGCCAGACGCTTCGCTACGGCGAAGGCACAGAGTTCAAGTCCGGCATCGATATCTATGGCGACTGGGACTACAAGCACCAGCCACCCGGCGCGGACAAGCCGTTGATCGCATTACCGAATGTGCTCCCCGACCTCGCCGTCGCGATGAAGCAGGACCCGGACCTCAAGGTCATGGTCAACGGCGGCTATTACGACGTCTCGACCCCCTATTTCGCCGGCAAGCTGGAGATGCGGCATCTTCCGGTGCCGGCGAACATCCTCAGCAACGTCGAATATCATTACTATGAGTCCGGCCACATGGTGTACGCGCACCCGCCGTCGCTAAGAGCGATCCACGACAATGTGGCGGACTTCATCCGGCGGACATCGAGCGCCGCCGCGAGGTAGCAACCCTCAGGTCGTCCGCCGCCTTGCAATGACCCGGTAGAGGATCAGGAGCAGGATCGCGCCCGCGGTAGCGACCAGGATGTTGACGATGTTGCTTCCGCCGCCAATGCCGAGATGGCTGGCGAGGAACCCGCCGAGAAATCCTCCGGCAATGCCGATCAAGATGGTCACGATGATTCCACCCGGATCGTCGCCAGGCATGAGCCATTTGGCGAGCACGCCCGCAATCAAGCCGACTATGATCCAACCGAGGATGCCATATTCCATGTCCCGCTCCTTGCGCGATTGACGTGGTGCAGGGGGTTGAAATCAGCCCCCTGACCGCTGGAGGACTGCAACCTTGATCATTGTCGCGCCATCGGGACAAACCCGCTCGTCATCCTACGGCACCCGACCAATATCAGGAGCGTCGCCGCGCTCCGCATGTTTCACTCCTTGTTTGTCGGCGCGAAGCGGATCACGTAAGACATTAGCCGTCGAGACCGGCCTTGGGAGGCCCTCGAATGACCAAGCTCTCCTATTCGCGCGGGGCTGACGAGCCGCCGGTCCCGGACGGCACGATCGGCGACTGGCTCGACCGCGCGAGCGAAAATTGGCCGGACCGCGAGGCGATCGTCGTTCCCCCGCAGGATGTTCGCTGGACCTGGTTGCAATTGCGCGAGCGCACCGAGGCGCTGGCGCGGGGTTTCGCAAGCCTCGGCCTGACGCTCGGCGACCGCGTCGGCATCTGCTCGCCGAATTGCGTCGAATGGGTTCTGACGCAGCTCGCAACCGCCCGGCTGGGACTGGTTCTGGTCTCGATCAACCCGGCCTATCGAAGGCATGAGCTTGGCCACGCGCTTCGGCTCGCGGGCGTTCGAGTGCTGGTCACCGCCAAGTCCTTCAAGACGTCCGACTATGTCGGCATGCTTGCCGAATTGATGCCCGCAACCGCCGGTCATTCGAAAGGCCCATTGTTCGATCCCAGCTTTCCGGATCTTCGCTACGTCATCGAGATCGGCGGATCGACGGCCGGGGCACGGATCGGCTTCGATGACCTGCTCGTCGAGGGCGGCGAGCTGCCGGACCGAGAATTGAAAGCCGATCAGGCGATCAACATCCAGTTCACCAGCGGCACCACCGGCGCTCCCAAGGGGGCCACGCTCAGTCACAAGAACCTGCTCCACAACGCCTCCTCGGCCGCAGCCGGAATGGGGCTGGGGCCGGAGGATCGCCTGTGCATCCCGGTCCCCTTGTATCACTGCTTCGGAATGGTGCTCGGTGTTCTCGTCTGCCTGACGTCGGGCGCGACGATGGTCTTTCCCGGTCCGGCGTTCGAGCCCGGCCTCGTCCTGCGCAC
>DASSFK010000016.1:0-2223 GCA_035694565.1 Sphingomicrobium sp. | reverse complement strand
ACGTCCAGATGGCGGAAGAGCCATCCTTCGCCCTGAACGAGCCCGAGATCTTCATAGGACAGTGTCGCCGCAACCATGGGCGGCCAGATAGGTCGGGAATTCCGCGCCGTCACCCGCTGGCCTCAAATCGCCGTTTCTGGCACTGCTCCGGCCGCCACCAGGGAGGTGCAAATGCCGGTTGTCGGAATGGGCGGCTATTTCTTCCGGTCGAAGGATCCGGAGACTCTCAAGGCCTGGTATCGCGAACATCTCGGCGTCGGCGCCGGGATAGGCACCGACGAGAACGGCCATTCGAACGAATGGGTGTGGTTCACGCGCGGCGGCCCGATGGTCTTCGAGCCTTTCCAGGAAGACAGCGACTATTTCCCTGCCGAGAAACAGGTGATGATCAACCTGCGCGTGTTGGACATCGACAGCCTGCTTGAGCAACTGAACGCCTCCGGAATCGACGTCATCACCAAGTCCGAATGGGATTCCGGCGGCATTGGCCGCTTCGCCCGCATCCACGATCCCGAAGGCAATCCGATCGAGCTTTGGGAGCCGCCGTCGGACGCGTGAACGGGCGCGGCTTCCGCGCCACACTTCCGTGAACGGAGATTTTACGGCAGGCTCGCCACCTTAACGGCCCTGTTCAGGACCATTCATAAGGCATTCAATGGTTTCTGATAAAACAGCATCAGAGAAAGCCATGAGCCTGTTTAGTAGAATCGCTCTGGCCGCGCTTGGCGCAGGCCTGCTCGCAACGCCCGCGCTGGCGGAGCCGAAGCGCGACGCCGATCGCGCGTTCGATGCCACGCGCCAGGGCCGCGCAATGCCTCTCCCGAGCATCGAGCGCCGGGTCATGCCGTTCATGGGCGGAGCCGACTATCTCGGACCTGAATTCAACGGCGACACCTATCGCCTCAAGTTCGTCAAGGACGGTCGGGTGATCTGGGTCGATGTCGATGCCGCGACCGGCCGGATCAAGGGCAAGTCGAGGCCGTAAGCCGCTCCTGGTCAGTGGCGCATTGACTTTTGCGCGGACCTCCCCAGTTCATTCCGCTCAAGCAACCGTTCAGCTTCGCGTTGGTTTGAGGCTGCGAACCAGGTTTTTAGGGGAACAGCGCAAATGCGTGTCCTGATCGTCGAAGACGAGCCCAATCTCGGGCGCCAGCTCCGTTCGACCCTCGAGGGCGCGGGCTA
Organism: Sphingomicrobium sp.; assembly: GCA_035694565.1. Classification (GTDB taxonomy): domain Bacteria; phylum Pseudomonadota; class Alphaproteobacteria; order Sphingomonadales; family Sphingomonadaceae; genus Sphingomicrobium. The sequence goes on along the minus strand of DASSFK010000016.1, from coordinate 1,041 downwards.
TGCCGTCGACCTCGCCACCGACGGCGAGGATGGACATTATCTTGGCTCGACCGAGAGTTATGACGCCGTGATCCTCGACCTTGGGCTTCCCGAAGTCGACGGCCTCACCGTTCTCGATCGCTGGCGCAAGGAAGGCCGACGAATGCCCGTGCTGGTGCTGACCGCACGCGACAGCTGGTCGGACAAGGTCGCGGGTCTCGACGCCGGCGCCGACGACTATCTCGCCAAGCCGTTCCAGACCGAAGAGCTGATCGCACGCCTTCGAGCGCTGATCCGCCGCGCCTCGGGCAACGCCTCGTCAGAGCTGAATGCCGGCGACATCCGGCTCGACACGCGCTCCGGCAAGGTCACGAAGGACGGCGAACCGGTCAAGCTCACCGCGCAGGAGTACAAGCTCCTGAGCTACCTCATGCACCACAAAGGCAAGGTGGTAAGCCGGACCGAACTGATCGAACACATCTACGACCAGGACTTCGACCGGGATTCCAACACCATTGAGGTGTTCGTGACCCGAATCCGCAAGAAGCTCGGAGCGGATGTGATCACCACCATCCGAGGACTTGGCTACACGCTCGAAGATCCGGAGGAAAAGCGAGGTTGAACGACAAAGCCGCCCCGGTGACGGCGGCGGCCGAGGGGGAACCGGCCGTAGCGACGAAGGCCCCGCCCGTCGGCACCCTGACACGGCGCATGATCGTCGTGGCGGCATTCTGGATCACGGCGCTGCTGCTGATGGGGGGCTTCGCGCTCGATCGCGCGCTTTCCGCCTCGATCGTCCAAAATTTCGACGATCAGCTCAAATATGTCCTGAACGGAATGATCGCCGCGTCGGAAATCGGGCCGGACGGCGAAGTCCGTTTCAACCGTCCACCCGCTGACCAGAGGTTCATCGAGCCCTACTCGGGAGTCTATTTCCAGGTCAGCGGCCCGGGCGCCGACACCTTCCCGTCGCGGTCCTTGTGGGACCGGCGGCTGAGGGTCTCGGACCAGCACCAGGACGTCGAGGTGCACATCTACAACAGCAACGAGTTCGAGGGCGAA
>DASSFK010000015.1:0-7329 GCA_035694565.1 Sphingomicrobium sp. | reverse complement strand
GGCGCGATGGTCCGCAAATGTGCCGATACCGGGTACGACCTGCTGATCTCGTTCCAGCAGCTGTCGTCGGACTGGCACGTCGATTACGCCGACACGCACAAGGCCGACGGGATCATCCTCCTTGGTTACGGCGACTTCTTTAAGTCCGAGCCCTCGCTCCGTAAGCTGGTCGAGCGAGGGACTCATTTCGTCCGCTGGGGATGTCCGGGCGGAGCTCAGCTCGGAGCGACCGTCGGATCGGACAATGAACAGGGCGGCTTCGACGCGACCGAGCACTTGCTCCAAAGTGGCCGGCGCCGGATCGCGTTCATCGGCACGGCCGACCCCGGGTACCAGGAAGTCCACGATCGCTGGCGCGGCTACTGCCGAGCGATGCGGGCGGCAGGCATCGAGACCGATTCCAGGCTGTGCGTGGACGCGGAGCCCAGCGAACAGTCCGGGCGCGAGGCGATCGAAGAACTGATTCAGCGCGGCGCGCAGTTCGACGCCGTCTTTGCCGCAAGCGATGTCGCGGCGATTGGAGCGATGCACGCGGTTCAGAAACTCGGGCGGGCAATTCCCGGCGAGGTCGCGATCGTCGGTTTCGACGATATCCCTGCCGCAAGCCTGTCGAGCCCTCCGCTAAGCACGGTCCGGCAGGATTCACGCCGGGCCGGCGAAGCGCTCGTCGAGGCCGCGGTCGAGGCGATCGAATATGGAAACGTCCAAACCCAGTTGCTTCCGGTCCAGCTGATCGTCCGCGAGTCCAGCCGGCTGGCCTAGGCCGTCAAGGAGCGATCACCGCCGCCTGATAGGGGCCGAGGTGGAGTGTGCCGTTCACTTTCGCGTCTGAGACCAGGTCCCGCCCGGTCACGGCATAGCTCGCCGCTTTGCCGGAAAGGTTTGCGACAATCATCACCCGCTCGCCGCCGCCCGTCCGTTCCACTGCAAGGATGCTGCCGTCTGTCTCGAGAACGCGCTGGTTCTCAGATCGAAGGGACGGGTGCAATGCCCTGATGCTCAGGAGCTTGCGATAGTGATGAAGGAGCGAATTCGGGTCGCGATCCTCTTCCGCGACTGAGATTCGATCGTCGTCGCGAGCGAAGCGCTTGGTCCAATAGGCCTTCGGCCCCTTGTACCAATTGGCCTGTCCCGGCGCTTCGACCTTCGCGCTCCATTCGAACGCTTCGCGGTTGCCGATGTCCTTTTCATCGCTCGCCTTGAACTCGTCGCGACCCTGCCCGCGCATGCCGAGCTCCTGGCCGTAATAGATGAGCGGGACGCCCTTCAGAAGCATGGCGAGAGTGGCCGCGGTGCGCAGCTTGTCCGGTGTGATCCCCTTGTCGGATGCGATGCGCGGCATGTCGTGATTCTCGACAAAGACCAGTTCGTGCTTCCCAGAAGGCACGGCTTCCTCGGTCTTGGCGATGGCTTCGACGATCTTGGCCTTGTCGAAGCTCCGGATCGCCGCGGCCAGCGGAAAGGCGAACGCCGCGTCGACATGACCCCGCCTGAGAAAGTCGCCGCCGTAGCCCCAGTCCCATTGCTCTGCGATCAGGCTCAGCTTCGGGTTGGTCCGGCGAAGCTCGGCAAAGACCGGCTTCCAGAAATCGTCGAACAGGTTGGTAAGCAGGCCCTTGCTGTCGAGGTCGTCCATCATGTGGTCGAGGCGAAAGCCGTCGACTCCATCGGAGAAATCACCGTCGCCGTTCGGATCAACCCAGCGCAGAAGGTAATCGGTCGCCCACGCCCGGACCTTCGGCGACTTCATGTTGACGGTCGTGATTCCCGTCTCGTCGTTCGGGAAACGCTTGGCGATCGTGATCCCGAACGGTCCCTCCTCGGGTTTCGTATTGCTCGGACCGTGAAAGATCAGGAAGTCGCTGTACGGCGAATTCGGATTGCCGAGCGCCGATTTGTACCAGGGGTGGTCGTAGGCGACGTACTGGAATTCCTGGTCGAGGTAGATCTTCATGCCTCTTGCGTGGACCGCAAAGACCAGGCTCCGATAGTCGTCCATCGTCCCGAACTCGGGATCGACGCCCTCGAAGTCGCTGGCGAAATAATTGTGGTAGAAAGCCGAGGGGTAGAGCGGCGTCAGCAGGATCGAGGTGACGCCCAGCTCCTTCAGATAATCGAGGCTCTGCTCGATCCCCTTGAGGTCGCCTTGCTCATCGCCATTGCTGTCGCGCATCGAGCGCGTGAAGATGTGATAGAAAACTTCATCGTCGAGATTGGCGGACGCGGCGGCGACGGGGGCTCCATTTGCATGGCGATCTGCCGCCGCGCCCGCATCAGGAGCGAGGAGGATCGCTCCCAAAAGAAATCCAATCCGCCGCCTCACGCGGCGAGCCGGACGAAATCCGGAACTCGGTTCCAGCGCATCGGCGCCACTCCGCCGTCGTCGGGCGGAAGCAGGTGCGCGATCCGGCGTTTCAGAGGTTCGGGCCAGTCGAGGAACGTCTGGGGCTGGGCGACGCTCGACGCAATGTCGTCACCGCGCATGAAGCCCTTGTACGCGAGCGCTCGCATGCACGCCGGCATCGCTTCCCAGTGAGGCATGAACCATAACGTCAGCAACGGACGCTCCTCATTGGTCCGATTGGCGAACGCGCCGTGAATGAGCCGGGCATCGCCGATCAGGACGTCACCGGCACGGACCGGCACGGCCAGCTGTTCGGGATGATCGGCATAGGCGGGATTGGACGGGTCCTTGTAGCCCTGCATGCCCTCGGAATGGGCAGCGTCAAGATGATGCAGCTCATGATCGCTCCGGTGCGATCCGGGAATGACCCGCAGACAGCCGTTCTGGGAATGGGTGTCTGTAAGATAGATCATCACGAACAATTGCTGCGCCGCCGGCAGATAGCTGACGGCCGAATCCCAACCCCACCAGTCCTGATGCCAGAATAAGGGCGGCCCACCGCCGGGTTTCGAGATCAGGAAGCCCCCGGTGAAACGCGGGTCGGTTGCTCCGCACTCCCACAGAAGCTTCAGCAGTTCGGGCGAGCCGATGATGTCGGCGAACTCCGGATTGTCGGCGAGGTGAATCAGGGATCCGTTCGATTTCACCGCTTCGCGAGAGGCCGCGCTTTCGCGAAAGAGGGCCGCGTGCGCGCGAAGAAGAAGAGAGTCGATTAGCCCCGGATCGAGCGCACCGATGGCATGAACGAAGCCATTATTCTCGAGTTCGTCCGCAAGCTGGGGAGCAAAGCTTTCCATCCATCGATGCTACCCTTCGCTGTCAGGCTGGTCAGCGGCAATTGCTGTTACGGAACAGTGCAAAGACTATCGTGATTTTGATCATGCTTCTTTGTGGGACATCTCAGGAAATTGCTTGCAGGCCCCGGTCAGAACTATAATTTCCTTGCTGTGGCCCTTCGTCCAATCTGTGAGCCGGTCGAGCTCCCGCTCGGAAGAGCGGTGATTGCCGAACGAGTCACGGTCGCAGCCGACGCGCCGGAGATCGGATCCTTCAAGCACTATCATGACGTGGCCGAGCTCGTGCTTTTCCGCAGTGTTCGCGGCGCGTTCATTGCGGAAGGGCGGCGCCACCGGCTGAGCGACGGGGCGATTACATTCGTGCCTTCGATGCGGCAGCACGATTTCGCGCTCGAGCCCGGCTCGATGGAGTGGGTTCTGATCCAGATCGATCCCTACCTCGTCGAAACCCTTGCACGGCAGCATTCGACGACAAGGCTGAACCGGGCTTTCTGCGCCATGCCTGATGATGCTGCGAGGTCACGGATCAACGCCTTGACGGACTGGCTGATCGAAGCGGCCAGCGAACCGACGAACCCGGCAATCGCCAGCCTCGTCGAGCTGCTCCTGATCGCGGCGGTCGAGGCACCCGAGCCCGAAGCGATTCTTGAGGAAGAGTCTCCAGCTTCGTACGATCGTCTCCGGCCGGTGCTGGAATGCCTTCGCGCATCACCGGGACAGCCGATCTCGCTCGACGACGCGGCGGCCATGTCGAACCTTTCGCCGGCCTATTTCTCGCGGCGCTTCCGGCAGATGTCGGGAATGCCTTTCACCGAATATTCCCGCATCTATCGCTTGCACCTGGCCGCCAGGCGGCTGGCAACGACGGGCGCCGCGGTCTCCGAGATCGGGTATGAGGTCGGCTTTTCGAGCCCGGCGCATTTCACCGCGCGCTTTCGTGAACGCTTCGGTATGACTCCGCGCGAGTATCGCAAGAGCGCCGCGAGGCGCGGGTCGCGTGAGGGGGAGGGATGAACAAGTTGCAGTCGATGGAAAAGCCGCGCCAGTCGTTCGCGGCACTGTGGAACATCTCCTTCGGTTTCTTTGGAATCCAGGTCGGCTTCGCTCTTCAGAGCGCGAACATGTCCCGAATCTTCCAGACGCTGGGATCGAGCCTCGACGACTTGCCCGCATTGTGGATCGCGGCTCCGCTGACCGGACTGCTCATCCAGCCGATCGTAGGGCATCTCTCGGACCGCACCTGGCTTGGCCGTTTGGGTCGGCGAAGGCCATTCTTCCTCGCCGGAGCCATTCTTGCCGCGCTCTCGCTGTTCATGATGCCGGTTTCGACCACGCTCCTGATGGCGGCAATTCTGCTGTGGGCGCTCGACGCGAGCCTCAACATCACCATGGAGCCGTTCCGGGCCTTCGTCGGCGACATGCTGCGCAAGGACCAGCATACTCTTGGCTATGCGGTGCAGACGGCCTTCATCGGCGCTGGCGCGGTCCTTGGATCATTGATTCCGCCAGCGCTTGAAAACTGGGGCGTTTCGAACGTCGCTGCGACGGGCGCCATTCCGGACACGGTTCGTTACGCCTTCTGGATCGGAGGCGCCGCGCTGTTCGTGGCGGTGCTTTGGACCGTGCTTACCACGCGCGAATATTCACCGGATGAGATGGCCGCGTTCGGCGAAACGGCGGACCATCCGGATGGTGACGAGACTTTGCGAGTTCTTGCCTCGCGCCGTTTTTCTGCAAGCTTCGGCTGGATCGTCGCAGGCGTGCTCGTCGTTCTCGGCGTCGAACTCTGGTCGCTCGAAAAGGAAATGTACCTGCTCGGCGGACTGCTGATCAGCTACGGAGTGCTCAGCATCCTCGCGATCCTGCTCGCTCGGCGTGGAAGCACGACCAACATGCTTGCCCACATCGTCGGCGATTTCTCGGGCATGCCGGCGGTGATGAAGCGGCTGGCGCTGGTCCAGTTCTTCAGCTGGTCGGCGCTTTTCATCATGTGGATTTACACGACCCCGGTTGTTGCCCAGTATTTCTTCCATTCCGCAGACCCCGCGAGCGCTGCGTATCAGGATGCCGGAAACCACGTCGGTAAGCTGTTCGCGATCTATAATGGCGTCGCCGCAGTTGCCGCTCTGACCCTGCTTCCCTTTCTCACCAGGCGCATCGGCAAGGCGAAAACGCACATGATCTGCCTCGCCTGCGGAGCGGCCGCCTACGCGAGCTTCCTCTTCATCCACGACCCGCAATGGCTGGCGATCTCCGAAGTCGGGGTGGGCATCGCCTGGGCCTCGATCCTTGCCATGCCCTATGCGATCCTCGCGTCGAGCCTGCCGCAGCGGAAGCTCGGCATCTACATGGGGCTGTTCAACATCTTCATCGTCATCCCGCAGCTCCTGGTCGCGACCGTGATGGGAACGATCATGAAGTCCGCTTTCCCAAGCGAGCCGATCTGGACGATGCTCGTCGCCGCCGTGGTGATGGGGCTGGCGGTGCTGGCGATGACCCGGGTGAACGAGGCAGAGGCATGAGCGAGGAAGAGCAAATCGGCGCCGTGATCGACGAGATGTACGCGATGATCTCCGGTCCTGCCGGCCCCCGCGACTGGTCGCGGCAGCGGAACAGTTTCCTTCCCGAAGCCCGGCAAGTCCGCACCTGGGTGGACGAGCGTGGGCGACCGGAGTGCAAGATGATGGGCCTCGACGAATATGCCCAGAACACAACGGCCTTTTTTACCGAAAACGCCTTCTACGAGATCGAGACGGCGCGGCGGATCGACGTGTTCGGCAACATGGCCCACGTGTGGAGCAATTACGAAGCCCGCACCTCGCTCGACGACGTGAAGCCGGAAAGACGCGGAATCAATTCGATCCAGCTCTTCCGCCACCCCGACGAAGGGTGGAGGATCATTTCGATGATCTGGGACAATGAGCGCTAGCCGAAGGTGAAGGCGAACGCCTCGACGCCCGGGTCGAGGAATGTGATTCGGAAAGTGCGGTCGCGAACGTCGCCCTTCTGCCGGACGAGCTGATAGAGCCGTTGTTCGTGGACGACGCCCGTCCCGTCCGGCCTCACGTCCACTCCCGCATCACGACCAGGTGCCTTGCCGTCGATGGTGACACGGAAACGAACCGGCCTGTCCGAACCAAGCACGAGATGCAGGTCGCGAGCGTGGAAGCGATAGGCGATCGCCCCCGGAGCCGAGTTCGCCTTCCCGCTCTGGCGACCGACAGTCCAATCGCCTTCGAGCGACCAGTCGTTGAGCCCGAGCGGAGCAGCGCCATATGCCTTCGCCGAATCTCGCGCCTGACCGCCCGGCGAGACGAAGCGGTCCGCTCGAGCATAGCCGACATAGGTCTCCGGCGAGCCGATGCTTCCAGGCGCCGCGGCGGCTTCCGCACCGCGCGCGGTCGCCTTCGCCATCCCGCCGGCCTTCGGTGCACGCCCGGCCTCGGCGAGAAGCTGGCGGATGACCATCTCGGATTCGTCGTATCGTCCCTCGCCGAAGTGATGGTAGCGCTGGCGGCCCTCGGCATCGAAGAAATAGTGGGCCGGCCAGTAATTGTTCTTGAGCGCGCTCCAGACGACCAGCTTGTTGTCGAGCGCGACGGGATATTTGATCCCGAGGTCGGCGACTGCCTTTCGGACGTTGTCGGGGCTGCGCTCGAAGGCGAACTCCGGCGCGTGGATCCCGATCACGACCAGGCCGTCGTTCCGGTAAGTCTCGTACCAGGCGCGAACGTATGGGATCGAGCGGATGCAGTTGATGCAGCTGTAAGTCCAGAAATCGATCACCACGACCTTGCCGCGAAGTTGCTCGCGGGTGAGCAGCGGACTGTTGATCCAGGGTCCGAGCGCATCGAGGGACGGCAATTCGCCTTCGACCGGAAGTTGCCCGCCGGCTCCGATCTTCGTGGCGTGCTCCGACCCGCCGAGACCGAGCTTGCTGGCAAGGCCATGCTCGAGGGAAGTGGTCTGCGCACTCGAAACCTTCGACAGGACACGCGTGTCGAGGCCGAGCGCAATCGCGACGACTCCGACAATGACGAGCAGGCCGAGTGCCCGGCGAACCCACTCGGTCGCGTGGAGCGAGCCCTTCATTCGCTGATAGACCTTGCCGCCCACGAGCAAGGCGAG
>DASSFK010000014.1:0-7016 GCA_035694565.1 Sphingomicrobium sp. | reverse complement strand
AGAATATGATCAACAAAATGCCTCACACGCAAGCCTTGATTCGTACTCAGATCCACGACGCGCGGCGCGCAGTCACTACCGACCAGATGAACTATGTGGCGCAGCGGGAAAGACTGGAGCCCGAAGTGGTTCGTGAAGAAGTCGCCCGCGGACGAATGGTGATCCCTGCCAATGTAAACCACCGCAATCTGCAACCGATGTGTATCGGCATCGCAGGGAGTTGCAAGATCAACGCCAACATCGGCAATTCTTCCACCACGTCGAACATTGAAGAGGAGCTCAAGAAGCTTCGCTACTGCATTAAATATGGCGCCGATACGGTGATGGACCTTTCCACCGGGGGCGACATTCCTCGTATTCGAAAAGCGATCATCGAGGAGTCTCCCGTTCCGATTGGCACCGTGCCAATCTATGAGGCGCTGAGCAGAGTGCGGCGCGTCGAAGATTTGTCAGCGGCGCTAATGCTCGAGGTCATCGAGGAACAAGCGCAGCAGGGCGTGGACTATATGACGATCCACGCAGGCGTATTGGTTCAGCACGTTCCCCTGACGGCACACCGGGTAACCGGAATCGTGAGCCGCGGCGGATCCATTCTGGCGGAATGGATGGTGAAGAATCACAAACAGAATTTTCTGTATGAGCACTTCGAGAGTATTTGCCGGATCTTCCAGAAATATGATGTGACTTTCTCGCTCGGTGACGGGCTCCGTCCGGGGTCGGTTGCCGATGCCAGTGACGCGGCCCAATTTGCAGAACTTGAAACGCTGGGGGAACTGACCCGGATCGCCTGGCGCCACGACGTGCAAGTCATGATCGAAGGGCCGGGACACATCCCGATGGACCAGATTCAGCTCCAAGTGGAGAAGGAGAAAGAAATCTGTCTGGAAGCGCCGTTCTACACACTGGGGCCGCTGGTGACGGACATCGCTCCCGGCTACGACCACATCACCAGCGCCATCGGCGCGGCTATGATCGGCTGGTACGGCGCATCCATGCTGTGTTATGTGACTCCGAAAGAGCATCTCGGACTTCCGAATTTGGAGGATGTCAAGCAAGGTCTCATCGCGTACAAGATTGCGGCTCATGCGGCAGATATCGCCCGGCATCGCCCGGGAGCGCGTGATCGTGACGATGCACTTTCTCGCGCCCGCTACCGGTTTGACTGGCGCGAACAGTTTCGCCTTTCGCTAGATCCCGAAACGGCACAGGCCATGCACGATGAAACGCTGCCGGAAGAGGGATTTAAGGATGCCGCCTTCTGCTCCATGTGCGGTCCAAAGTTTTGCTCGATGAACATGCATGCGAAAACCAAGGAGTTCAGCACCGGTGAGGCAGAGGAGATTGTGAAAGCGAGCCGGCTGGTAGAAATTCAGGGCGCGACGCGCTAGGCGTTCAGGCGTTGTCCGGGGCCAAATTCTGACCGCAGTCGACGAAGGATTCGAAGTGTGCGATCAAGATCATAGAAAAGACCGGCAAATCGCTTACGCATCTAACGTGCTCGAACTGGGCGCTTTGCATGACGTATTGATCGTTGGAGCCGGTCTCATTGGCAGCGCGATCGCATGGCTTCTGTCAAAGTCAGGCTGCAGTGTCGTCCTGATGGACGCAGGAAGATTCGGAGGCGAGGCCAGCAGTGCGGGCGCCGGCATGCTTGCCCCGGGTGGAGAATATCGCGAGCCTTCTCCGGCAGCGCAGTTCGCCATTGAGAGCTTGGCCATGTATCCCGCCTTCGTTCGGCAACTCGAAAAGGAAAGCGGCGTCCCGATTGATTATCGCAATTGCGGTGCCATTGAATTGGCCTATGAGCGCGAACGCTGGCGTGCACTGCAAGCGCGCGCCAGCATTCAGCGGAAGTTCGGCATCCCCGTTCACTTACTTTGCCCGTCCAGTCTGAGCGCAGTTGCACCAGGTCTGAATTCAGAAGGCTTGTTCGGCGCCCTCTATTACGCCAAGGATGCCTGTGTAGCTCCCGCCGACCTGCTCCGGGCCTTGCGCGAGCTCTGCGATCGCGGAGGCGTGAAGATTATGGAAAACAGTCCGGTGGAAAGCATTGACGCGGAACGCGACCGAGTCACCGTCAGGATCGCAAAGCACCACATTACCGGGCGAAACCTTGTTTTGTCCGCTGGTTCCTGGAGCTCACTCATTCCTCTCAGCCGTTCCGGAGCGCCGACTTCTATCCCGACAAGTGTTCCCGTCAAAGGCCACCTCGCCGGCTATCAGCTTTCTCCGGGCTCACTGCGCCCGATCCTGCGCCACGGACACCACTACGTTGTGCAACGAAGGAACGGGTTCACAGTTGCCGGCTCGTCAGAAGAAACCTGTGGGTTCAACCGAAGCGTCAATCCGGAACGAATCCGCGAGATTCGTGACGAAATCGGTTCATTCTACACACCATTGTTGACGAAGGAACCAACGCGGGAATGGGTGGGTTTCCGGCCTGGCATCGAGCACCATGGGCCTGTCATAAGCAGGCTGCCAGGAACAAAAGTCTGGCTCGCTTATGGACACTATCGAAATGGCATCCTTCTGACGCCGGCAACCGCCCATCTCGTTTCCGGCGAGATCTTGGGTTATCCCAAACAAATTGCGGGAGATTGGCTCAGGCCGGTTGGCTACGGCAGAAGTCCAGAACAACCGGTCGGAATAAGCTGATGGAGGACCGGGACCGAGATCGATATTCGCGTCAGATTCGCTTTCCGGGAATCGGCCTTCCCGGGCAACAAAGGCTCCTCGATGCACGCGTCGCGATCGTCGGTTGTGGGGCTCTCGGGAGCTTTCACGCTGCGGCGCTTCTCCGCGCAGGCGTTCGGCGTTTGGTTTTGGTCGACCGTGACTATGTCGAATTGAATAATTTGCAACGGCAGTGGCTCTATGATCAAGAAGACGCTGAGCGCGCCAGGCCGAAAGTTGAAGCAGCAGCTCATCATCTCCGCCGGATCGACAGCAAATGCCAGGCTGAGCCGGTCGCTGCCGACCTGACCGCGGGGAATATCGCCGAAGTACTCGATGGCGTCGAGCTGATGTTGGATGGTACCGATAACTTCGAAACCAGGTATCTCATCAACGAGTTCGCGGTAGAACGCGGCATCCCCTGGATATACGGAGCCGCTATCGGGAGCTACGGCATCAGCATGCCTATTGTGCCAGGGTCAACTTGCTGCTTCTCATGCCTGTATCCGCAACCTCCGGCCGGAATCCAGCCCACTTGCGAAACGGCGGGAGTCGTAAATGTTCTGACTTCCTCTATTGCTTCCTTCCAGGTGAGCATCGCACTACAGATTCTCTGCGAACGCGGCTTCGAGTTCCGCATTACAACCATCGACCTTTGGAGCGGAAAACTGAGGCAGATACGTCAACCGGGCGCCCGACCAGACTGCGAAGTATGCGGACTCCGACGTTTTTCCCACCTCGAGAGTCGAAGCCGCGCGCCGATCAGTCTTTGCGGCCGGAATGCAGTACAGATCCACGACCGCGGGCGATCCGTGAATCTTGTGCTGCTCAAGCAACGTCTTCTTCCACTCGGCGAGGTTCGAGCGAACGAGCTGGCCTTACGGTTTTTCCTACCGCCCTACGAAATGACCATCTTCCAAGATGGCAGAGCCATTGTGAAGGGAACGACCGATGTTGGCATCGCGCGCAGTCTTTACGCCCAATACGTTGGGAGTTGAGCAGGCGAAGTCGACTAGGGAGGTAACGTGACGATCACTGTAAATGGAGAGCAGGTGGCCGTCCCCGAAGGGACGACGGTCTCTGCCTTGCTGGAATTGCTGGAAGTGGAGCCTGCACAGATCGCCGTGGAACTTGATGGAAGGGTGGCTGCTCGCGAGGCTTGGTCTGACACAGCGATATCTCCCGAAGCCAGGCTAGAAATCGTGCGCTTCGTGGGAGGGGGCTAGTGCCAGCAGGGCGGAGGATATAAGCGGTGAAGCTACACGTCCTTGATCGTCGGGCTGCTGCCCTGCAATAGTGTTTCGAAAGCGTCTGAGTGCAGCAGGTCAAGAGACTGCACCACCAGATCAGCGGCCAGATGTTTACCGTTGTGGCTAACTCCAATGCTCCGCATGCCTGCGCTGCGTGCTCCTTCGATCCCGGCGACGGCGTCTTCTACAACAATACACCGGTCCGGCGAGGCGCCGACCCGCGAAGCCGCCATCAGATACACTTCAGGGTCCGGTTTTCCTCTATGTACATCTTCAGCGGAGACGATCGCCTGGAAACGATGGGCAGCCCCTAGAGCCTCAAGGACTACCTCGATGTTCGGACGCGGCGCAGCCGAGGCGATTGCTTGAAACCATCCCTGCTCGTGAAGTCGGCTCACCCAACTTCGAACTCCAGGCAGCGCGGACATCCCATTCTTGCGCACGAGATCACGATACAGTTCCTCTTTGGCATTTGAGATTCTCTCGATGTGTTCGGGAGTGGCTGCCGCACCCAGCCATCGCGGAATGAAGGAATCGTTGCGCTGACCGAAGGCGGAAAGAAACTGCTCGCGAGTGACTGCAACGCCCTCAGCCGCCAAGGTGTCCCGCCAGGAAGTCCAGTGAAACTCCTCGGAGTCGATTAAAGTTCCGTCCATGTCCCAAAGTACTGCGCGAACCGCTGTCATCTGCGACCTCAATCACAAGGAGAATGGGTTAGCGAGGTGCTGCCCCTGTTTGTTGCTCATGAGAAACTGTTGGTCCCGCCTCTTACAATGCCAGCACAATGCCGCTTCAGATCAGAGAGCCGCATCGCTCGTGAGTTGAGTAGGGGGCGGGACCGTTTCTCACGCCACTTTTTGATTCACCTGGGAGAGCGCATAGTCTTCCAGGTGGCGAGCGTCGCTGTTGAATTTGCGGATGCCCTCTGCGAGTTTTTCCGTCGCCATAGCGTCCTCGTTGTGCATCCAGCGGAAGGTGTTCTCGTCCAGGTGAATGCGTTCTTCCTTGCTGGCCTGCGCTTTTGCCGGATCGAGCTTACGCTCCAAAGTGCCCTCGGCCTGCTCCAACTGGTCAAGAAGGTCTGGACTGATGGTGAGCAAATCGGATCCGGCCAGGCGGACGATCTGATTCACATTCCGGAAACTTGCGCCCATCACCTGGGTCTTGTAACCGAATTTCTTGTAGTAATTGTAGATGCGAGTGACGGAAGCCACGCCGGGATCCTGGTCCGCAGGAATCTCCGCCCCGCCGCGCTCTTTCTTGTGCCAATCGTAAATGCGGCCAACGAAAGGCGAAATCAAGGTTACTCCGGCTTCGGCGCACGCAACCGCTTGAGCAAAACTGAACAGAAGTGTGAGATTACAGTGGATGCCTTCCTTCTCAAGAAGTTCGGCTGCCCGGATGCCCTCCCAGGTGCTGGCGATCTTGATCAGGATGCGTTCACGCGCCACGCCCTTCTTCTCATACAGCGAGATGAGCTTGCGCGCCTTGGCAATCGTCGCCGTGGCATCGAAGCTCAAGCTCGCGGCGACCTCCGTGGAGACACGGCCGGGCACCACTTTGAGGATTTCACATCCGAACAAAACAAAAAGACGATCAATGAACTCTTCCGCCATCTCATCGCGACGGCCGCCGCGCTTAAGCGCTAGTTCGGCAGCCTCTTCCACCAAGCGCCTGTAGGCCGGCATCTGGGCGGCGTGAAAAAGAAGCGAAGGATTGGTGGTGGCATCTTGCGGCCGGTGCCGAGCAATGGCCTCAATATCACCGGTATCCGCTACAACTGTCGTGTATTTCTTCAGAGATTCAAACAATGTCATTGCTCTCTCCTATCGATCAGATCTAAAAGCCTGGATTTACTTGCCGTCGTGTGCGGCGGCCATCTTGCTAACTTCAAACTGAGTGACCTTGGCCAGCCGGCGACGATGCCGATCAGCCCCGCTGAATCTGGCGCCAAGGAAATTTCTCGTACAGTCCCATGCAACCGCGATACCCATGGTCCGGCCTCCGAAGCAGAGGATATTCAAGTCATCATCCTCCACCCCCTGGCGTGCCGAAAAGTCATCGTGACAGAGCGCCGCGCGGGCGCCCCTCACTTTATTGGCAGCCACGGAAGCGCCCACACCGCTGCCACACACTAGAACGCCGCGCTCCACTTCTCGGTTGGCCACAGCGCGAGCGAGGGGGAGTGCAAAATCTGGGTAATCGTCGTCCGTGTCATATACTTTGTTGCCGAAATCGACGACCTCGTGGCCTTCTTTCGCAAGCAACTTGCCGAGTTGCTGCTTCATTTCGAATCCGCCATGATCCGCGCCTATGCCCACTTTCATGTCGTGCTCCTGTTCAGTCCCGAGCTTGCCGCCGAGCAATCTGGCTCTTTGCCGCAGCTACAATTCTTTCCGCGCTAAAACCGAACTTCTTCAACAGCTGCTTAAGGGGCGCCGAGGCTCCAAAGGTTTCGATACAGACGTTGTGACCCTCGGATCCGGTGTATTTGCTCCAGCCAAAATCCGATGCTTCCTCGACGGACACTCGTGCCTTCACGTGTTGGGGCAGAACAGATTCCCGGTAATTCCTATCCTGATCATCAAACAATTCCCACGATGGCATACTGACCACGCGTGCCCGCACGCCCTCCTTGCTTAATTGCTCGTAGGCTTCCAGGCAGAGAGCCACCTCGCTGCCGGTGCCGATGAGGATGACCTCAGGGTTGCCGCCCGGGGCATCCGCGAGAATGTAGGCCCCGCGGGCCAGGCCCGAGGCCGGGGCGTACTTCGTCCGGTCGATGGTCGGTACGGCTTGGCGAGTGAGCACCAACACCGCCGGCTCGTGATGCAGTTGCAGGATGACTTTCCAGGCCTCTCTCACTTCATTGGCGTCCGCGGGCCGGATCACAATCAAGCCGGGCATGGAACGCATGTGGGAAAGCTGTTCGATGGGCTGGTGCGTGGGGCCGTCCTCGCCAACTCCAATGGAGTCGTGAGTGAACACGTAGATCACGGGGAGCTCCATTAAGGCGCTCAAGCGCATGGAGCCCCGCATGTAATCGACGAAAATGAAGAATCCCGAGCCAAAGGGCCGGACTTTCACCAAGCT
>DASSFK010000013.1:0-4353 GCA_035694565.1 Sphingomicrobium sp. | reverse complement strand
ACGATCACCTTGACCGGCATTTCATCCATCATGCGCTCGAACCTGCCCTTGGCAATGAAACGGTCGCGGAATCCCGAACGCGGGAGGTAGTCGGCAAGCCTCAGTCCGAGACCGCCGGCGAGAACCACGGCATGCGCTCCCTGAGCCAGGGCATAGTCGCCCGCCGCAGCGCCGAACGTCAGGCACAAGCGATCGAGTGCGGCCGCCGCGAGCGAGTCCGTGCCCTCGAGCGCCGCGGTCCACAGATCTTTCTCGTCTCTGAGGGTATAGGGACGCTTCTCAATCGTCCCAATTGCTTCGTAGATGTTGAGCAGACCTCTGCCGGAAACCAGCCGTTCGACCGATACCCGGCGGAAGTTCTCGCGAAGATGTTCAAGAATTCGATCCTCCAGCGGATCGAGCGGCGCGAAGTCCACATGTCCGCCCTCGGTGGCGATTGCATCATAGCCGTCGGGCCTCATCAGCAGGCTCGCGACGCCAAGGCCAGTGCCAGGTCCGATGATGGTGATGACGCCCGTTTGAGGCAGATCCTGCTTGGGCCCACACACGTGGCGGTAGTCAACAGTCGCCAGTCCGGCCACTGCATGCGCAATCGCCGCAAAGTCATTGACGATGACGAAGCGCTCGACCCCGAGCCGCTCGTGCATCAGCGAGGGCCGGATCACCCACGGATTGTTGGTCAGCTTGAGTACCTCGCCGCCGACCGGGCCGGCGAACGCAATCGCAAGCTCATTCGGCAAGGGCTGGTCGATCCGCCGCCCGAACTCCTGCCAGGCATGTTGGAAGCTCGCGAACTCGCCCGTCTTGACGGTCACCGGCTCGCCGAGATCGACAACGCGGCCGCCGTCTATCGAGGCCAGCGCAAATCGCGCGTGCGTTCCCCCGACGTCGGCTGTCGCAATTGTCTTCATTGGCGTTGATTCCCGAGCCTCGAACGGGCGCCTTCGTACTAAGCGGATGCGGAAGCCGCCAGTGGCGTTTGCTCAGGCCGCGTCGCGCGCGTCCTGCACGGCGTCAAACCGTGCCTGGGCACTATGGATTGCCTCGACGTTCTCGGTCGCCCAGGTCGCCAGGCCGCAGATCGGCTTCTGCAGGGACATCCCAAGCTCGGTCAGCTCATAATCGACCCGCGGCGGGATCGTCGGCGTCACCGTGCGGCTGACCAGCCCATCCCGCTCGAGGTTGCGGAGGGTCAGCGTCAACATGCGCTGTGACACGCTGGGGATCTCGCGGCGCAACTCGTTGAACCGTTTCGACCCCTCGGCGAGCGTCTGTACGACGAGCACCGTCCACTTGTCGCCAATGCGCGCAAGCAGGGTGCTGATGGTCCGGCAGACGGGATTTGCTGGGTCTTTCATCAGTCAGTCACCTCCATGTTCCCGTCGCACAAATTTGTTCGTCCACCACAAAAAAGTGCGTTCTTGCGGGCGATTCCGCTGTGGTTATTTAGGGTGCCTCGGTAACAAATCCATACTTAGGAGGCAATAGTGACCATCCTGCACCTCGACGCCAGCATCAACGGCGAAAACAGCGCCAGCCGTGCCATCAGCCGCTCGATCGTCGAGCAGTTGAAGACCGGCCTGTGGGGCGAAGAAGTCGTTTACCGCGACCTCACCGCGAACCCGCTTCCGCACCTGACGCTCGATGCCTTCGCCGACACCAGCGTGATCGACGAATTCTTTGCCGCCGACACGATCGTCATCGGCGCCCCCATGTACAACTTCACGCTGCCGACCCAGCTCAAGGCCTGGATCGATCGCATCATCGTTGCCGGCAAGACCTTCCAGTACACGGCGAACGGTCCTGAAGGCCTCGCTAAGGGAAAGCGCGTGATCATCGCCCTCGCTCGCGGCGGCTTCTATGACGAGAAGTCGCCGGCCGCGTCGCTCGAGCACCTCGAGACCTATCTTCGCGGCGTGTTCAACTTCATCGGCATCGATCCGGAGTTCGTCGTCGCGGACGGTCTCGCCGTCAGCCCGGAGCAGCGCGAAGCTTCGCTCAACCAGGCACAGGGCCACACGCTGCGCCTGGCGGCCTAGAACGACGCGCTAGCGGCGAAGTCCTCCTCCCCCTCCTTCTTCGTCGTCGCGCACAGAGCCTCGGCCGCACGGTCCGGCGGTCGAGGCTCTCATTTCTATTGGTGCCTGGAAATGTGGTGGGCCCGGAGGATCTACACGAATTCAATGAAATCAACGACTTAATTTGGCCAACCTACCCCAAAAGCTCCGAAAAGCCCCTTAGAGCCCCGTCGAATTGGGCTAACCTTTTGCGGCCATTTCGCCGGATTGGGCACATCTTGCGTGGACTGTAATCGCGTACGATAGTTGCGCCATGCAATCGTCGTTGAAGCTTGGATGTACAGCGTAAGTGTTGGCAGAGTTCCAACAAGCACTCTTAGAGCACGACGATCAAACTGTGCTCGATCGGTTTTATTACTCTCGCCCCGCGATCATGCTCGAGGGAGATCGAGAGGCTACTTTGCGGAGAGCCGTATCGAACCAGTTTAGCGTTGCCATGCGGGACGTCATCATCACTGGCTCCGCAAAACTTGGTTTTACCGTCGTACCAAAAGAGCATCGTCCCACCTTTTCACCGTTTGGCGATAACTCCGACATCGACGTTGCAATAATCTCCTCTGATCTTTTCACCGGATTGTGGCGGACAAGCCTAGAGTACGCGACCGATCACGGAGATTGGCCGACCGCAAACTCCTTCCGGAAGTTTCTGATGAGGGGATGGCTTCGTCCGGATCAGTTACCCAAAACTGCCGAATATCCCAAATCCCGTGAGTGGTTCGATTTTTTCCGAACGCTGACGTCTTCGGGGGCTTTTGGGCCCTACAAAATCTCTGCGGGCGTCTACTACGATGAGTGGTTCTGGGAAAAGTACGCTGCGCTGTCTTTTAAAAACTGCAGATTGGCAATTGAGGCCCCACTATGAAAGCATCAGCCGAAAGCCGGAGGATCGGTCTTTTATTGAAAATGATACGTGAGAAGTCCCTTTTGCCGAGGCCTGACTTCCAGCGGCGGACCGTTTGGACCAATCCAGACAAAGTCGCGTTCATCGAGACCATTCTCTCTAATTTCCCTTTTCCCGAAATCTACATCGCTGCGAGTAGTGTCGACACGGAGTCGGGTGATGCAATTGAAATGCTGGTGGACGGCCAGCAACGCATGCAGACTATCGATGATTACTTCCGAGGCATCTCACCGTTCAAATGGTCACGGTCCATCACAGCCTACAAAGAGTTGCCAGAA
This sequence comes from Sphingomicrobium sp., assembly GCA_035694565.1. Taxonomy (GTDB): domain Bacteria; phylum Pseudomonadota; class Alphaproteobacteria; order Sphingomonadales; family Sphingomonadaceae; genus Sphingomicrobium. The sequence continues at coordinate 1,096 of DASSFK010000013.1, read as the reverse complement.
GATCAGAAGAAGGATTTCCTAAATTACGAGGTCGCGGTTCGGAACCTCGGCATCAACGATGAGCCGACGATCCGTCAGGTCTTCCAGCGGATGAACCGCACTTCCTACAGCTTGAACGACATGGAGAGGTTCAACGCTGTCTACCTCGGTTTGTACAAACGGTTGGCAGAAACGCTCGCAGAGACCGAATTTTTAAAGGAGATACGGCTCTTCAGCTCGACAGATGTCCGGCGCATGAAGGACGTTTCTTATATCGCGTCGCTGATCGCGACCATGATGTCCACCTACTTCCACCGTGATGACGAGGTTGAGACTTATCTAGAGACTTACAACGACACATTTCCCCAAGTGCAGGAGATGATTGCTAGGTTTGAAGCCGTCGTGGAGTATCTCAGTGACTTGCAACTTCCGCTCAAGTCGCGAGCTTGGAAGAAGGTCGATTTCTACAACTTGGCAGTCGAGGTGGACCGACAGCTTTTCGCTAATCATCGTCGGCCGGAACCCGCGGCAGCGGCCAGGGCACTCACCGAGTTTTACGAGCAGGTTGAGCGAGCTCGGCATGAAGCGGCAATCAACGACGACGTCCGGACGTATTTCGAAGCTACGTTGCAAAACACGAATGACCGAACGCAACGGATCGCTCGCGGTGAGGTTATCCGGAGAATTTTGGAGGCGGTGCCATACGACGAGTTCGTGATTGTCATCGTTGAAGGAGAACTTCACCTAACCGACCTGGCCGAAATCGGAGAGGAAGCAGACGCGGCGGAGTTCGACGAACGGCAGGAGGGTTGGGACGCGGCGACTGAAGAGCCTGAGAATAAAGGCTAGTGAAAAGGTTAGCCCAATTTCGCTTGTCTTAAACGGCGAAAAACTCAGCAAAATTCGGGCTATTTCAATGCCCGATTTGGCTAACCTTATGGCGAAATTACAGCTAAGTCTTTGAAATCATTAAGATGTGGTGGGCCCGGAGGGATTCGAACCCCCAACCTAGCCGTTATGAGCGGCCGGCTCTACCGTTGAGCTACAGGCCCTCACCGGTTCGAGAGCGTTAGCGCTCGCGCCGCGTGGGGCGCAAGCTAGGTCCGTCGACGCGGCA
>DASSFK010000012.1:0-8314 GCA_035694565.1 Sphingomicrobium sp. | reverse complement strand
TTACTTCTAACTTAGCTCTGAACTTACCTGATCTTAAGGGTTGGAGTCCGAATTTGTCCTCCATTTTGTCTGGGGAGGCAAAACGGTGAGCAGTGATTATTCGGCCTTCAAGGCCATGGCCGTTGGTATTGGTATCATCTTTGCCGGGGTGGCGCTTGCGCCAGCCGTGACCGGCGGTCGTTTCGACATGGTCAGAATGTCCAAAGGCCTTGCCAAGGGCAAGAATGGGGGCGGGTTTACGGCGACCCCGCCGACGACACCTACGACGCCTACGACAACGACCGATCCACCTCCGACGACGAGCACCAACTCGTTCTATTCGGAGCTGTCGATGGTCCCCAGCAACTTCGAGGTAAGCTCGGAACTGGTCGCGTCGTGGGGCTCAGGAGCGATTCCGCCGTCGGCGAGCCCCGACGTGGTCGGCGCGTTCCGGTTCATCTGCAATGCGGGCCAGCTCCTGAAGGACGATCCGATCGTCTACCCGGGCCAGCCGGGCAAGTCGCACCTCCACCAGTTCTACGGAAACACGAGCGCGAACGCTTACTCGACGTACGACAGTCTTCGGACAAGCGGTTCGTCGACCTGCATGTCGCCGCTTAACCGCTCGGCCTACTGGATGCCGGCAATGCTCGACGGCAAGGGCAGTGTCATCCGGCCGGATTATGTCGCAATCTACTACAAGCGGCGTCCGATCACCGATCCGAAGTGCTCGCTCACCAGCGGCGACGCCAAGGCCGAAGGCAATTGCGTTCCGCTTCCGAACGGCCTGAAGTTCATCTTCGGCTACGACATGCTGACCGGCAAGGCACGGACCGGATCGCTTTACTTCAATTGCGACGGCCCGGGCGCGACCCAGGGTCATTACGAATCGATCCCGGCAGCGATCGCGACCTGTCCGGCAGGTGCGAAGATCGGTGCGGTCGTCAACGCTCCGTCGTGCTGGGACGGAAAGAACCTCGATAGCCCGAACCATCGCGATCACGTGACGTACAAGGAATATGGAAGCTGGGGCTACGCCAAGTGCCCCGATACCCATCCGTACGTCATTCCCGACTTCACGCTCCAGGCTTGGTGGTCGATTGGAGCGGACGATGACCTGTCGCAGTGGAGACTGTCTTCCGACGAGATGCGCCCGGATCTTCCGCATGGCTCGACATTCCATGCCGATTGGTTCGGTGCCTGGGACAACACCGTCATGAGCATGTGGATGGACAATTGCATCAACAAGAAGCTCAATTGCTCGGGCGGCGATCTCGGCAACGGCAAGCAGATGAGGATGTTCGCCGGCTTCAGTTGGACAGCCAGCCCGAGACTGGTACCTGTCCCTCAATGAATCGAACCGCACCCACTGTCCTGATTGCGATCTGCGTCGCGTCGCTCAGTGGGTGCAGTTCGCCCAACCCCGAGAAGGACCAGATTGCGCGCGAGGGCGCCGAGCGTAACGCCTTGGTTTCGGCAGCGCATGATCACCCCGCGATGAAGGGAGAGAAGGATGCAGTGGGTAAGCCGCTCCCGCCGCTTCCCGGGGTCGATGTACCTGCTCCCAAATCCACATCGACGCATGAGCACGAGCCAGAGCACAACCATCACTAGGTTCGACTGATGCTCGTTCGACTGCAGCAACATCGCGTTTTCAAGCCCTGGGGCCGAACCGAAGTCCCTGAGGCGTTTGCTCGGCCGGGAGAGAGCCAGCCGCTCGGCGAACTGTGGTTCCAGCGCCCTGGCGGAGAGGGCGATGCCCTCCTCGTCAAATATCTTTTCACGTCGGAGCGCCTCTCGATCCAGGTCCATCCGGACGACGAGGCCGCCAGGCGGGCCAGCCTTTCTCGCGGCAAGGATGAGGCGTGGCTCGTGCTCGACGCCGAACCATCGGCGCAGATCGGGATCGCCACGAAGCGGCCGCTCAGCGCGGAAGAGTTGCGGGAGGCAGCGCTGGATGGCTCGGTCGTGGATCTCATCGACTGGCGCCACGTCGAGCCGGGGGACGCATTTTATTCGCCGGCCGGAACGGTCCATTCGATCGGCGCGGGTCTCATGCTGCTGGAAGTGCAGCAGAATTCCGATGTCACCTATCGGCTTTACGATTTCGGGCGGCCGCGCGAGCTTCACCTCGACGAAGGAATCAGCGCGGCAAAGACGGGCCTCGAAATCAAGAAATCGACTGCGCGCCCGATCGATGAAGTCCGGAGCGTGGTCGTCGAGGGCCCCAAGTTCATCGTCGAGCGCTGGAATCCGGGTTGCGGCTCGCTCGCTGCCGATAAGGGGAACCCGCTCTGGCTCATTCCGCTGAAATCTCCCGTATCCGCCAATGGAGAGCCTCTCGAACAGCCGGGCGTCTGGATCGCGGACAGCTCGGTTTCGCTGGAAATCGATGCCGGAGGGGAGCTTCTCGTCGCCTACGAAGGCTGCTCGATCCGTCCCTCAGCATAGGCTTCGGCTAAAGGTCCTTTAACCCTGTCGGGCTAACCCAGGTCGCATGACGTTGCGACGGGCGAAGGCGACACTAAAGGAATTGCTCGACGACGAGAGCGGCAATGTGCTCGCACTCGCCGCCGTAGGGCTTCCGATCATCCTCGGCTGCGCAGCGCTCGCGGTCGATACGGTCCAGTGGGTTTTCGCCAAGCGGGAACTTCAGGCCACGGCCGATGCTGCAGCGATCGCGGGCGTCTACGGACTGATACAGAAGGGCGACATGGAAACCGCGGTCGATGCGAGCATCGCTTCGAACCAGAAGCTCGACCCCCGCCGATCGGTGTCCGCGAACCAGTCGCCGGCGCCTTACGACAAGGACCCCTTCGCGGTCCGGGTCCGAATCGTGGCCCCCGCGGCCATGACCTTCACATCCTTGTTCCTGAAGCATCCACCGTCGCTCAGCGTGGAAGCGACGGCGACATTGGTCGAGAATGGCGATTATTGCGCCTTCGCGCTGGATACCGACGAGGAAACCGGCCTCCGGATCGAGCCCAGCGCAAATGTCGAGATGGACTGCGGGATGGCGACCAACGCTTCCGCGACGAAGGCGATCAGCGCCGAGGGATCAGCCAAGATCAAGGCCGATATCATCGTCGCCTTTGGTGGCATTGATGCGGAAGGAATTACCGGCTCGCGGGTTCGATCCTACGGCGTGAAGCAGAAGGACCCGCTGGCGAACCGCGAGCCGCCACTGGTTCCCAATAGCGGTTGCCCGAACGTCACCGTCAATTCGGATGCCGCTTCCACCAACCGAGGACCGGTCGTCCTTCCGGCCGGCTGCTACGGGAACATGCTTCTCGATGGGCCGGTCACTCTCGCCGATGGCGCGTACATCTTGAACCGCGGCAACCTCGTCATCGGGCCCGCGGCCGAAGTGAGGTGCAAGGCCTGCACGATCTTCCTGACCAGCGAGCAGGCCGCGACCGATCCCTGGTCGATCGGCAAGGTGCAGATCGACAGTGCAGCGAAGGTGAAGTTGGCGGCTCCGACCCAGGGGCCCAACGCTGGGCTTCTGATCTTCCAGGATCGCCGGTCGGCAGGTGCTCACGACGAGATTGAGAATGTCATCGGCGGTAACAGCTTTTCCGAGCTGAAGGGCCTGATCTACATCCCCTCGGAAACGCTCCGGATCGACGCGAACAATACCCCCGACATCCAGTGCGCCCGTTTCATCGGCCGCCGCCTGATCATCCAGGGCCGAGTGATGATCGCCAAGGGCTGCTCGGATTCCAACGTGATGAATTTCCGCGGGACCGAAGTTCGGCTGGTCGGCTGACGCAATCGCCTGAGGCACAAAAAAAGCTGCCGGCCCGAAGGCCGGCAGCGCGTGCTCAACTCAGGTTGTTGAGTTAGGCGATCTGAGCGATCAGGCTCGTCTTGCGACGGCTGCGGCGGAGAGCCGCACCGGCGACGCCGAAGCCCATGAGCATCATCGCCCAAGTGGCCGGCTCGGGGACTCCCGGAGGCGTGCCCGTCGTGTAGAGAGTGGCGTTGGACCAACCGTTCGGATCGTCAAGCGTCACGAAATCGGCGCCTTCAGTGCCGAAGTCGAAGAGCCAGAAGACCGAAACGTTGCCGGCGGGGCCGGAGACGTTGCCGAAGTGGGCCCCGATGATCGTCAGTCCGAACATCGTCTCGCCGAAGTTCAGCTGGTTGCCATTGGTCAGCGACAGAATGGTGTTGCCAGCAAGGGCATTCCAGTCACCGTCCCAAACGAAGTCGCCATCGAGCGATGCGATGGCTTCCTGCTGACTGGCGACGTCTTCCGGGCTGCCGTTGAGCAGGTTGTTCGCGAAGTATCCCGCGCAATCAATGGCATTCGGAGTCGGCAGGCTGAGATCGCATGCCGAGACGACCGCCGGCAGCGTGCTGACGATCGGCTTGGACGCCCAGGCCGGAGTGGTAGCGCTGGCCGCAAGCGCGGCACCTGCGAAAAGTTTCAATATTGAGCGACGCATTTTTGCACCTCTTGAGTGAGCGACGACTCAACCCCTGTTGAGGAAGAGCACCCATTACTTAGCTAAACGAAATCTTAATGTTCCTCAACACGATATTAACACTTGTTGTTTCAATTTGGGATTCTTCGGCGACGGAGTGGCAGCAAAGACTCACCCCGTTTGCAGTCCGCTGCGCTAAGTCGCTACGAAGGAAACGGTCCGGCATCCTGGCCCACAGGGGGGTAAATGGCTCGCAACTACAGCATGCGCAAAAGGGTGATGGTAACCGGTGGCGCCGGCTTCCTCGGCTCCCATCTCTGCGATCGCCTGATCGAGGCCGGCCATGACGTCCTTTGCGTCGACAACCTCTTCACTGGCACCAAGGACAATATCGCCCACCTTCACTCGAACCCCAGCTTCGAGTTCATGCGGCACGACGTGACCTTCCCGCTCTTTGTGGAAGTCGACGAGATCTACAATCTCGCCTGCCCCGCCTCGCCGATCCACTATCAGCATGACCCCGTCCAGACGACGAAGACGTCGGTACACGGCGCGATCAACATGCTGGGCCTGGCCAAGCGCATCGGCTGCAAGATCCTCCAGGCCTCGACGAGCGAGGTCTATGGTGATCCCGCAGTCCATCCGCAAAGCGAAGACTATTGGGGTCACGTGAACCCGATCGGAATCCGATCCTGCTACGACGAAGGGAAGCGCTGCGCGGAAACTTTGTTTTTCGACTACCACCGTCAGAACAAGGTGCCGATCAAGGTCGCGCGCATCTTCAACACCTACGGCCCGCGAATGCATCCAGCGGACGGCCGCGTGGTGTCCAACTTCATCATGCAGGCGCTCCGGAACGAGCCGATCACGATCTATGGCGACGGCAGCCAGACGCGGTCTTTCTGCTACGTCGACGACCTCATTCGCGGCCTGATCGGGCTGATGGAGACCGGGTCCGAGGTGACCGGTCCAATCAACATCGGCAATCCGAACGAATTCACGGTGCGCGAGCTCGCCGAGAAGGTCATCGAACTGACCAGCTCGAGCTCGCAGATCGTGCAGGAGCCGCTGCCGCAGGACGACCCGAGACAGCGTCAGCCGAACATTGCCAAGGCAAAGGCGGATCTGAACTGGGAGCCGACCGTCGAGCTCGCCGACGGGCTCGTGAAGACGATCGATTACTTCCGAAGGTTCGTCTGAGGCTGGTCAGGCCGCGCGATGCTGGCCCGCGATCCAATGCTCGATGCGGGTCCGAAGTGACGGCCGCGACGGGATGAACCCCGATTCCGGAACGCCGGTTTCCGCCGACGCTTCGTACATCTGAAGATTCTGCGGGATTCTCGGCCGCACCGTCTCCCGGCCGCGAAGCTTGTCCTCGGCAAGGTTGAGCGCGCGATGCACTTCTTCGGCCGTGAAGGGCTTCATCAGGCAGCCCAGGGCGAGATCGGGCATCGGGAAATTCGGGGCTTTTCCGCTGACGAACAGGCATGGAACGTCATAGTCGCCCAGCCGCGCCGCCGCCGAGAAGCCGGTGCTTCCCCGCGCAAGGTGAAGGTCGACGAGAGCAAGGTCGGGATTGTGGTGCTCGGCGGCAGCGACCGCATTGTCAGCATCGTCCGCGATCGCGATCACCCGATAACGCGGGTTGTCCTCGACAAGATACTTCAGCGTCGTCGCAAGCTGGGAATCGTCCTCGACAATCAGGATCTTAAGCACCGAATTCCTCCCCATCCCCTGGAGAAATCTCCGGTTGCAATGCTCATCCGAAAAGACGGCGGTGCGAATCCCCCGTGAACGGCATTTACGACGAACCGACTCAACGGCCCGCCCAGACGAAGAAAAGGCCGGCTCGCATCACTGCGACCCGGCCTGTCCCCTTGATAACTCGCTGATTTACGCGCGGTAGAAGATGTGCGCGCCGATCTGGCTGACCCGCGTCAGGCGCCGTCCCCATGACGGAGCGACATAGTTCGCGTGGTACCAGAGTACGTCGTTGGACAGGCTCGGAACCGCATTATTGATTGCAAGGCGGGTGACTCCGACCGCGTTGTGCCAGGAGACCGAGCCTTCATCGACCGACGGAAAGCGCCCGTTGTGGACGAACGAGAACTGCCATGGCTGCTTGACGACACCGCACCAGCTGGTCGGATACTGCCCTGAGCTGGCGCGGTTCATGATCACTCGCGCGACCGCAAGCTGACCCTCCAGCGATTCACCGCGGGCCTCATGATAAACAGCGACCGCAATGCAGTTCGCTTCGTCGTCGAGGGGAGCGCCGGTGCTGTAGCGGTCGACCAGCGCGTAAAGCGGCCAGCCGTTCTTCTGCAGCCAGGCGGCCTCGATCGCGACCGACTGGGTCAGACTGACCGAGACGGAAGTCGCGGGACGAGTCTGAAGGACACCTCCAGTCACTGTCGAAACCGCGGCGGACGCCACCGAGTTGAGCGTGCTCACTGCAGCCTTCGCCGCCGGGGCCAGAATGCCGAAAGGCTTCGCGGCAGCATCGACCATTCCCGCCGACGCCGGCTGAAGCGGTGCCGCAATTGCCTGGTTGGACGCTACGAAAAGGAACAGACCCGCGGCCGCAGACAAAGCACGGCCACCCCAAAACTTCTTCAACTCTAAACTCTTTACTGGCGGTCGACCTCACCGGGGCGCTCACAAGCGCCTCGAAAAACATCCTTACGGGATTGGTCGTCCGTCTTGCCCGGAGCCGCGCCAAATATCGCGCTGGCCCACTCGCTCTCAATTGCTGAGACGGACGTAGGGTACAGGTCCTCCTTACCCAAGACACCTATCGGCGAGTCGAGCCAACGCCGCGTTAACCTGCGGAACTTTCTCCGATTTTATCGACTCGTCGTTGGTGAGGCTCGACTGGCCGTCGCTGAAAACGGCACTTTTCTGCGACCCGCCGCGGATGTAGGCGGATTCGCATGGCGTACTGGCTGATGAAATCGGAACCTTCCAGCTACAGCTGGGACGATTTGGTCCGCGACGGCGGGACCGAGTGGGACGGCGTTCGAAACAATGCCGCCCGGCTTCACCTCAAAGCGATGAGTAAGGGCGACGAGGCCTTCTTCTACGCCAGCATGACCGACAAGGCGGTCATTGGCATCATGCGCATCACGCGCGAAGCCCAGCCCGATCCTAAGGATGCAGACTGGGTCTCGGTTCGTGTCGAGCCGGTCAAGCCCATCGGGCCTGTCACGCTCGCAGCGATCAAGGCCGAGCCGAAACTCGCCAAGATGGAACTGATCCGCCAGTCACGCCTCTCGGTCGCCCCGGTCCGCGAAGACGAATGGTCGACGGTTCTGAAGATGGCCGGAAAATGATCCTCGTCGCGCTCGCTTTGGCCGCCGCGCCGGCGGCACAGGCTCCGCGCGAGTTCATCGAGAAGGTTTACAGCAGCTACGGCCAGGAGGGGTTCAACCCGCTCGCCGCGCCCGGGCTCTATTTCTCGCCCGAGCTCACTGCGGCGATCGAAAGGGACAGTTCGGGCGGCGAGGTCGGATACCTTGACGGAGATCCGCTGTGCGATTGCCAGGACTACGACCGGCTTTCGGCCAAGGTGGTGACCATCCTCCAGCCGAGCGCAAGGGCCGCGACCGTCCATGTCCATGTCGATCTCGGCCAGGATCAGGCACGCGAGCTGCAGCTTCGGCTGATTCTAACGCCCCTCGGCTGGCGCATTTCCGATGTGCTCGGCGCCGACCATCACAGCCTGCTGCACGAGCTTCAAAAGGCTAACGCCAAGCGCTGAAGCCGACCAACCTTCGATAAGTACAACTAAGGTTAGCAAAGGAGCATATGCCCCGACCGCCGACCGTCGCCGGACAGTGAGTCCTCTCCAAGTGAAGGAGTCTGGCCATGACCAAGCCTCACGGATTTATTGCGGGGGCAAGCGC
>DASSFK010000011.1:0-10298 GCA_035694565.1 Sphingomicrobium sp. | reverse complement strand
GACCCGCAACTCGATGGAAGTCGCTGCTGCGCAGCTTGGCGGCCACCCGGTCTACCTTCAGCCGAGCGAGCTCGGCATCGGCGAGCGCGAGAGCGTCGAGGACGTCACCCGTACCCTCGCCTGCTACCATGCGATCATCGCGGCGCGCGTGTTCGACCATGGACTGCTGGAGCAGATGGCCGCCCTCGACGCCGCGCCTGTCCTCAACATGCTTTCGGCGACCGATCATCCGCTTCAGGCGCTTGCCGATCTGCTGACCATCAAGCAGCTGCTCGGCCGCATCGAAGGCGCTCGGATCGCCTTCGTCGGTGAGGCGAACAATGTCGCGCGCTCGCTCGCGGAGGGTTGTGTCCTGCTCGGCGCCCAGTTCAGCATTGCCAGCCCGGTCGGCTTCGGGTTCGGAAGGCCGATGCTCGCGGTCAATCAGCTCGTCGATCCGCTCGAAGCGATCGACGGCGCGGACATCGTCTATTCGGACGTCTGGGTGTCGATGGGCGACAAGGACAGCCGCGAGCGCCGCGAGGTTTTCGCGCCCTACCAGGTCTCCACCGATCTCATGGCGCAGGCGCCCAACGCTCACTTCCTGCACTGCCTGCCTGCCCGGCGCGGCGAGGAAGTCGCGGCGGACGTGATCGACGGTCCGCGTTCAGCGGTCTGGCGTCAGGCCGAGAACCGAATGCATACGGCGCGCGGAGCGATGCTCTGGCTGACCGGCGCTGATGCCTGATTTGAGGAAAGAGATGACGAACAAGAAGCTGAAGGTGGTGCTTGCCTATTCCGGCGGCCTCGACACCTCGATCATCCTGAAGTGGCTTCAGACCGAATATGACGCGGAGGTGGTGACCTTCACCGCCGACCTCGGCCAGGGCGAGGAAGTCGAGCCGGCCCGGCGCAAGGCCGAGATGCTGGGCGTGAAGCCCGAGAACATCTTCATCGACGATCTGCGCGAGGAGTTCGTCCGCGATTTCGTCTTCCCGATGTTTCGAGCGAACACTCTCTACGAGGGGCAATATCTGCTCGGCACGTCGATCGCCCGCCCGCTGATCGCCAAGCGTCAGATCGAGATTGCGCGTCAGGTCGGCGCCGATGCCGTCTGTCACGGGGCGACCGGCAAGGGCAACGACCAGGTCCGCTTCGAGCTTGGCTATTATGCGCTCGAGCCGAACATCCGGGTGATCGCTCCGTGGCGCGAGTGGACGTTCGCGAGCCGCGAGGCGCTTCTCGACTTCGCCGAGAAGCATCAGATCCCGATCGCCAAGGACAAGCGCGGCGACGCGCCCTTCTCGATCGACGCCAACCTTCTGCACTCGTCGTCGGAAGGGAAGGTGCTGGAAGATCCATCGCTCGACGCTCCCGAATATGTGCACCAGCGGACGATTTCGCCCGAGGACGCGCCCGACCAGGCGACGACCGTCACGATCGATTTCGAGCGCGGCGATCCGGTCGCGATCGATGGCGAAAAAATGTCGCCGGCGACACTTCTGGAGCGGCTCAACGGGCTTGGCCACGACAATGGCATCGGCCGCCTCGACCTCGTCGAGAACCGCTTCGTCGGCATGAAATCGCGCGGCGTTTACGAGACGCCCGGAGGCACGATCCTGATCGCCGCGCATCGCGGGATCGAGAGCATCACCCTCGATGGCGGCGCGATGCACCTCAAGGACGAGCTGATGCCGCGCTACGCGAGCCTCATCTACAACGGCTTCTGGTTCTCGCCGGAGCGCGAGATGCTCCAGGCGGCGATCGACAAGAGCCAGGAGCACGTCACCGGCCAGGTCACCATGAAGCTCTACAAGGGCAATGCGACGGTCGTCGGCAGGACGAGCGAGCAATCGCTTTACGACCAGGACCTCGTCACCTTCGAGGAAGGCACCGGCGATTATGACCAGCGCGATGCGGCCGGGTTCATCCGGCTGAACGCGCTTCGGCTACGAACGCTCGGCCAGCGGGCGCGTCGGCGACTTTCCTAGACTGTTCCTCGCCTCCGCGATCTGCTCCCGGACCCGTTCCGGGGCAGTTCCGCCATAGCTGGTGCGGCTGCGCACCGACGCGTCGATGCCGAGCACATCGAAAACGCGCTCGTCGATTCGGGGGTCGATCGCTTTCAACGCATCGAGCGAAAGCTGGTCGAGCCTGCAGCCGGAGTCCTCGGCCGCCTTAACCGCCGACCCGGTAATGTGATGCGCCTCGCGAAACGGCACGCCGGCTTCGCGGACCAGCCAATCGGCAAGATCGGTCGCGGTCGAGAAGCCCTGCTCCGCAGCGGCGCGCATTCTCTCGGGCACGAACTCGATCGTCTCGATCATGCCCGTCATCGCTTCCAGCGACAGCATCAGGAGGTCGCGGGCCTCGAACACCGGCTCCTTGTCGTCCTGCATGTCCTTCGAATAGGCGAGCGGAAGGCCTTTCATCGTCACCATGAGGGACGTCAGGCAACCGATGATCCGGCCGCTGTGTCCGCGCACCAGCTCCGCCGCGTCGGGATTGCGCTTCTGCGGCATGATCGACGAGCCCGTCGAGAATGCGTCGGACAGTTTCACGAAGCCGAACTGCGGACTTGCCCAGATGATCAGTTCCTCCGCCAGCCGCGACAAATGCAGGCTGCACAGCGCCGCCGCGCTCAGATAATCCAGCGCGAAATCGCGGTCTGAGACGCTGTCGAGGCTGTTCGCGGTTGGATTGCCGAACCCAAGCGAGCGGGCGACCGACCATCGGTCGATGGGAAAGCCCGTTCCTGCAAGCGCCGCTGCTCCCAGCGGACACTCGCCGGAGCGTTGCCTGGCCGATGTGAACCGGGACGAGTCTCGCCGGAGCATTTCGTAATAGGCCATCAGATGGTGCCCGAGCGTTACCGGCTGCGCCACCTGAAGGTGCGTGAACCCGGGCATCACGGTTTCAACATGCTCTTCGGCACTTCGAACGAGCACCGTCTGCATCGCCTCGATGGCGTCGCAGACCTCGAGAGACGAACGTTGCACCCACATCCGAAAATCGGTTGCAACCTGGTCGTTGCGCGAGCGCGCGGTATGAAGTCGTCCCGCCGCCGGTCCGATCAGCTCGGTAAGCCGATGTTCGACGGTCATGTGGATATCCTCGAGCTCGACGCGCTCGGGCACGCCGTCCCGCTCGAACTCGGCGGCGATCCGATCGAGCCCGGCGAGGATCGCCCCGGCATCGTCCGCTCCGACGATTCCGGTTTCGCGGAGCATCGACGCATGCGCTTTCGATGCCTCGATATCCTCGCGCCACAGCCTCTTGTCGAAGGCGATCGACGCGTTGATCTTCGTCATCAGGTCCGACGCCTTGGCTCGAAAGCGGCCGCCCCAGGTCTTCTGGCTATCGGGTCGATCGGACATGCGGGCGGCGTTGCCACGCGTTCCGGCGAGGGTCAAACCAGAGGCCCATCCCTGTCATCGCGAAGTCACGAGAAAACTGTTAGTGGCACGGCGCCGCGACTCCGACGCGTAATGAGCCAGTCCGCCGCTCAATCGGCAATCGAGGCACCGACGCCGGTCTCGTCGGCCGGCACTCCACCCCCCGGGAGGGCTCAAAGATGAGCTTTATCACTACCAAGGACGGCACCCAGATTTTCTACAAGGACTGGGGCCCGAAGGACGCGCAGCCGATTGTCTTCCATCACGGCTGGCCGCTCAGCTCGGACGATTGGGACGCCCAGCTAATGTTTTTCCTGAACAAGGGCTACCGGGTGATCGCGCACGACCGGCGCGGCCACGGACGGTCCGACCAGACCGACGGCGGCAACGAAATGGATACCTATGCATCCGACGTCGACGACCTGGTCACCGCGCTCGACCTCAAGAATGCAGTCCATGTCGGCCACTCGACGGGCGGCGGAGAGGTCACGCGTTACGTCGCTCAACATGGAAAAGGCCGTGTGGCCAAGGCCGTCCTGCTCGACGCCGTACCGCCGGTGATGGTGAAGAAGGACTCCAATCCGGGTGGGACGCCCATCGAAGTTTTCGACGGCTACCGCGCAGCAATCGCGGCAAACCGGGCGCAGCTCTACCTCGACGTCCCAACCGGGCCATTCTACGGTTTCAACCGTCCGGGCGCGAAAGTGTCTGAAGGCCTCATCCAAAACTGGTGGCGTCAGGGCATGATGGGCAGCGTCAAAGCTGGCTACGAATGCGTGAAGGCCTTTTCGGAGACGGATTTCACAGAGGATCTGAAGTCGATCGAAGTGCCGGTGCTCGTGATTCACAGCAAGGACGACCAGATCGTACCCTACGAGGATTCGGGGCCTCTCTCCGCCAAACTGTTGAGGAACGGCGTCCTGAAGACTTACGAAGACCTTCCGCACGGGTGCGCGTCGACGCATCCGGAACTCATCAACGCTGATTTGCTCGCCTTCATCCGGGGCGAGGAATTCGGTGCGGACAAGGAGGAATCCCCTGCACTGAACGTGGAACCGATTCCCGCTAACGCTGAATGAGTGACGGTCAGCGGAACTTGATTGCAGAGCGCGGGGCGCAAATGTTCCCGCGCCTGTCCGACGACGAGCTCGCGCGGCTTTCCAAATTCGGGAAGCCGCGCAGCTTTCGAGCCGGGGAGAAGGTCAGCAGCGTCGGCGAGACCGGCCCCGGCCTGATGCTGATCCTTTCGGGCGAAGTCGAGGTGACCGAGCCCGAGAAAGGAAACGAGCGGGCTCACATCGTCACCCACGAGCGCGGCAGCTTCACCGGCGAGCTGGCGCAGCTTTCGGGACGCCCCGTATTGGTGGATTCGACGGCGCTGACCGATGTCGAGGCGGTCGCCATTCCGCCTGACCGCCTGCGCGCGCTGCTGATCGCCGAAGCGGATCTCGGCGAAAGGATCATGCGTGCGTTGATCCTTCGACGGATGGGACTGATCGAAGCGGGCGCCGGACCAGTCATCATCGGCGCCGAAGGCGATTCCGACGTGTTGCGGATCGTCAACTTCCTTCGCCGCAACGGCCACCCTTACCTGCGGCTCGACCCCAGCAGCGATTCCTGTGCACGGACCCTGGTCGCGCGGTTCGAGGTCACGGCCGAAGAGCTCCCAATCGTCCTTTGTCCAAGCGGCAAGATGCTCCGAAATCCGTCCGAGCATCAGCTCGGGCGCTGCGTTGGCCTGGTTGCGCCGATCGATCCCGAGAAGCTCTACGACGTCGTCGTCATTGGAGCGGGCCCGTCCGGCCTTGCCACCTCCGTCTATGCCGCGTCGGAAGGGCTCTCGGTCCTCACGATCGACTGCCGGTCGTTCGGCGGGCAGGCCGGAGCGTCGGCGAGGATCGAGAATTATCTCGGTTTCCCGACCGGCATTTCAGGAATGGCGCTCATGGGCCGGGCATTCAGCCAGGCGCAGAAGTTCGGAGTCGAGATCGCCGTTCCCGACGAGGCGGTTCGGCTCGAATGCGGTAACGACCCCTGTCACCTGATGCTTGCGACGGGAGAGCGGATCCAGGCGCGGTCGGTCGTGCTTGCAACCGGCGCCCGGTACCGCCGGCTGGGCGTCGAGGGCCTCGACGAATTCGAGGGGACGTCGGTCCATTACTGGGCCTCGCCGCTCGAGGCCGATCTCTGCGCGGGGATGGACGTCGCGCTGGTGGGCGGCGGCAATAGCGCGGGACAGGCGACCGTATTCCTCGCAAGCAGGGCGCGTCACGTGACCGTCCTCGCCAGGCGGCCGCTCGCCGCAACCATGTCGCAATATCTGGTCGAGCGGATCGAGGGCCTTGCGAACGTCGAGGTGGTGACGGGCTGCGAGATCAGCCATCTCACCGGCAAGGACGGAGCGCTCGAAAGCGTCTGCTGGCACGACCGCGCGTCAGGAACCGAGACGATCAGGGCCGCGCGCTACCTCTTTTCCTTCATCGGCGCGGAGCCGAACACGGACTGGCTGCGAAGCTCGGGCCTCAAGCTGGACGAACGCGGGTTCGTAGTGACCGGCGGCGACGACCGCTTCCCGCTCGAAACCAGCCGGCGGGGAATCTTCGCGGTCGGGGACGTGAGGTCGGGATCGGTGAAGCGCGTCGCGGCGTCGGTCGGAGATGGTGCCCAGGTCGTCGCGGCGATCCACCAGTATCTGGCCGTCCAGAAGGAGCAGCCGGGGATCATCCCGCGGCAGATCGAGGTCGCGGCCGCCCCGACCTCCTAATCCCAGCTCAGCGCATCCGTTTCAAAGCCGTCGCGCTGGACCCGGACGACGCAGAACCGCTGCCCGCTTGGTGCGCGCATGACGACCCAGCGCTCGAGACTTTTGTCGACGGTCGCTCCGAGCTTCTCCAGTCGCGCAACCTCCGCGGGAATGTCGTCGGTCTCGATGTCGAGATGGATTCGGCTTTCGTGATCGACGCGCTGGATCTGGATGCTGATCTCGTCCGGACGATTCTCGAGCATCACGTAATCGCCGCGCGTGCCGGGATGGTCGGGGTCGACGGGCCGGCCGAGCGCCTCCGCCCAGAAGCGCGCGGCCTCATCGATATCCTCGACGTTGCAGTCGATGAGGATGCCGTTGATTCGCGAGCGGTGCACTTTGGTCACTTCCCTTGCTTGCGGTCGGTGCAGAACTGCTGGCAGATCGTGTGCCCGATATAGCCGGCGGCGGTTGCGAATGCGCGGCCGGCCTGGTCGGGCTGGCCCGTATCGGGCTTGACGCCCTCGGTGATGATCCCGCCGTCCCAGCTGCTTTCGGTCAGGACCTTCAGCGCCCTGGCCCGCCCCGACTTCAGACGCAGATGGTCGGCAACCGACCATGAGGTCGTGAACGGCACCCGATAGCTTCCGGGCAGCCCCCATGGCTCGTCCGCGTAGGAGAATGGATAGTTGGAGGAGTGAAGCCACTCATATGTACGCACGAACAACGGGTCGTCCTCGGCGATGAAGCCGAGGTACGGGAGCTTCAGAAGCGAGCCGGGCGGCACGTCCATGAAGTCGGCGTCGGAGGCGCTCACCGTCGCAGCGAAGATCGGGCCGTTCGCGCCCGGAGCGCCCGAGCGCACGCCATGGCCGAGGATGGCGGCCTTGAGCGCGACGGCCCTGCCCCGAAGATCGGCGGCGTCCCGTCCCGGTTCGAGCAGGGCGAGGTCGTTCAGCGCCTTCCAGGTCAGCACGTTGTCGTAGATCGAGAAGGGCTTGCGGACATATTCGTCCTGCGCGTCCTGGAATGTCTCGTAGAGGCCGGTCGCCGGATCGCGCAGCGCGGCCAGCCGCGCCCTGATCGATTCGAGCTCGGCCGCGTACGTCTCGAGCACGCTCCGGTCGCCGGTGGCATCGACGTAGGACTTCAGGGCGACGATCGGCGCCACGAGCTCGTCGAGCTCGAGCCCGTCTTCGAGCACGGCACCATCGATGAAGCGGCTGTGGATTCCGGCATTGCGCGCCTGCCTGCCCAGCGCATAGCCAAGCGCCTCGCGAGCCCGGGCCGGATCGGTGTCGAGCAATGCGGGAAAGCTCCACAGCAAGGCGTCGCGGTCCCAATAAGCGGCGGACACATAATAGCGATTGCTGCGCGAGGTGACGCCGACGAACTCTTCCGTGTCGAGCGCTCGGCCCCAGGCGTAGAAAGCGGTGAACAGCAGGTTGCGATTCATGATCCGGTCGAGCGTCGCATTGCCGGTCGATCGAGCGTATCGCCGTGCGTCGGCCGCGGCCCGGTCGATCTCTCCATCGATGCCATAGCGGTCGATGCGCTTGTTGAGCACGCGCATGGCGTAGGCCGCGCTATATTCTTCGAGCCCGACGCCGAGAAGGAAATGCGTGTCGAGCGTCTGGCCCGGCGCCAGCGTCGCCTCGTGCTCGGCGGTCACTCCGGGATCGGACTTTGAATCGTGAAGCTGGCCCTTCGAGCCGACATAGGCAAAGCCCCAGGCGAACTGCGTGTCGTCCGTCCTGTAACTGAAGATTTCCATATCGGTGTCGATCGGCGTCGGCGACCTCGCGCGCGAGCCGGCCAGGGGCGCCGGCGAATAGGTTATTCGGTTCGTCCGCGCCCAATTGACGTCCATTCCAGGCGCAACCTTGACCGGCGCCGACCCAAGGTTCGTGACCTGGAACCGGATCATCGCCGAACGGCTCCCGGGCGGGACGACGAACGAAATCCGCGTCCTTAGGCCGTCGGCTTCCATCGTCCCGGTCGGCAGCCAGTAATCCCGAAGGGTCCAGCGAAGATGGCCAAGTGGCGTCTTCACGCCGTTCACGCCGAGGAAGGGCTTGATCAGCGGTTGACCGGGCGCTCCTGCAAACTCGATCAGCCCGCGGTAGCGCATCGAGATGACGTTGAAGTCCATGACCGCGGCGTCGCCCGCCCGGATCGACGGCAATGCGATCCAGTCGTTGCCGGTGGGGATGACGTCGTCGGCGCCGAGGGTCAGCTCCGTTTCATGGCGAGGCGCGGCCATCGCGCCAGTTGCGGACGCCGCCCCAAAGAGCGTCGCGAGAAGAATGCCGATGCCGTTCGGGACGGGACTCACTCTACTCCCACTCGATCGTCCCCGGAGGCTTCGACGTATAGTCGTAGACGACCCGGTTGATGCCCTGCACCTCGTTGACGATGCGGGTCGCGACCCGGCTGAGGAAAGCGGCGTCGAAGGGGTAGATGTCGGCGGTCATTCCGTCGACGCTGGTCACCGCGCGGAGCGCGCAGACGTAATCGTAGGTCCTGAAATCGCCCATGACGCCGACGGAGCGGACCGGCAGAAGCACCGCGAACGCCTGCCAGATCGCGTCGTAGAGACCGGCATTGCGGATCTCCTCGAGGTAGATCGTGTCGGCCTTGCGAAGGATGTCGCACTTGTCCTTGGTCACCTCGCCCGGAATTCGGATGGCGAGGCCCGGGCCAGGAAACGGATGCCGGCCGACGAAGGCGTCGGGAAGGCCGAGCTCGCGGCCGAGCTCGCGCACCTCGTCCTTGAACAGCTCGCGGAGCGGCTCGACGAGTTTCATGTTCATCCGCTCGGGCAGCCCGCCGACATTGTGGTGGCTCTTGATGGTGACCGACGGTCCGCCGGTGAAGCTGACGCTCTCGATGACGTCCGGATAGAGCGTGCCCTGCGCGAGGAAGTCGGCGCCGCCGATCTTCTTCGCCTCGGCCTCGAACACGCTGATGAACTCGGCGCCGATGAACTTGCGCTTCTTCTCGGGATCGGTGACCCCGTCGAGACCGCCGAGGAAGTCGCGACTGGCATCCACGTGGACGAGCGGGATGTTGTAGCTGTTGCGGAACAATGAGACGACCTGCTCCGCCTCCCCGGCCCGCATCAGGCCGTGATCGACGAACACGCAGGTGAGCTGCTCGCCGATCGCCTCGTGGATGAGAACGGCGGCGACCGCGCTGTCGACTCCGCCGGACAAGCCGCAGATGACCCGGCCCTTGCCCACCTGTTCGCGGATGTCCGCGATCTTCGCGTCGCGAAAGCCGGCCATGGTCCAGTCGCCGGAGCAACCGCAGACGTGCCGAACGAAATTGGCGAGCAGCTTGCCGCCGTCGGGCGTGTGCACAACCTCGGGATGGAACATGAGGCTGTAGCGCCTCGCGCCCTCGTTGGTCGCGATCGCGAAGGGGGCGCCTTCGGAGCTTGCGACCACCTCGAATCCCGGAGCGAGGCTCTCGACCCGGTCGCCGTGGCTCATCCACACCTGGTGCTTCTCGCCGACGTGCCAGAGGCCGTCGAACAGCGCCGAAGGCGATACGATATCGATGAAGGCGCGCCCGAATTCCTTCTGGTCGGAGGTGACCACCTTGCCTCCGAGCTGCTGGTGAAGCGTCTGCTGGCCGTAGCAGATGGCAAGAAGCGGCAGACCGCTGTCGAACAGCATCTGCGGTGCGCGCGGGCTTTCGGCATCGATCACCGAGGCCGGGCCGCCCGAAAAGATGATGCCTTTCGGATTGAGGCGCTGGAACGCCTCTTCGGAGGCGCTGAAGGGAGCGATCTCGGAATAGACGCCGGCTTCGCGGATGCGACGCGCGATGAGCTGCGTCACCTGGCTGCCGAAGTCGACGATGAGGATGGATTCGGTGGGCTGGACCGTCATGGCGAGCCGATAGGGACGACATCGCCAAGAGTAAAGTTAGGCGGACCTTCCGCCGGACTTCGAGTCAGGGAGCGCGCTGGCACCAGAGCGCGCAGTCCGATCGTCAAGACGATCCACGGGAGATGCCTACAGTTAACGCCTTGCTTAAGTATCTTGACGGCGAAGCACCGACTCGATACTTAAGCATGTGCTTAACGATTCGACCGCCCTCGACAGAACCTTCCAGGCGCTCGCCGACCCGGTTCGGCGCGGGATGCTTGCGCGGCTGAGCCGCGGGCCTGCGTC
>DASSFK010000010.1:0-3752 GCA_035694565.1 Sphingomicrobium sp. | reverse complement strand
GACCGGCATCGTTGCCCAGACCCCGCTCGGCCGGACCGGCCGCCCGGACGACATCGGCAGCATTGCGGTGTTCCTGGCGTCCGACGACGCCGGCTGGCTGACCGGCGAGAAGCTCACCGCCAGCGGCGGCTTGCGCTAGGCTTCACCGACGAGGGATCTTTTTCGCCGAGAGAAGGGGATGAGATCATGCGCAAGCCGCAGGATCGCAGAGCCGCTGCTGCGTTCAAATTACAGTCGGCTCGCTCGGAAGCCCGCAAAAGGCCAAATTACTCCGCCGCAGGCACGTAAAGCTCCCCACCCTCCTCGTGGAAGCGCTTGCTCATCTCGGCCATACCTTCGTCGGCATCGGCCGAAACCGCCTGAGAGCCTGCGCTCGGCATGTCCCCCGCATCCCGTGCTCGTTCTTCCTCCATCCGCGCGAAATCGCGCACTTCCTGCGTGATCTTCATCGAGCAGAACTTGGGCCCGCACATCGAGCAGAAGTGGGCGGTCTTGGCGCCCTCCGCCGGGAGGGTCTGGTCGTGGTATTGCTCCGCCGTTTCCGGATCCAGGCTGAGGTTGAACTGGTCTCGCCAGCGGAATTCGAAGCGGGCGCGAGACAGTGCATCGTCATGCGCCCTCGCCGCCGGATGGCCCTTCGCCAGGTCCGCCGCGTGGGCGGCGAGCTTGTAGGTGACGACGCCGACCTTCACGTCGTCGCGATCGGGGAGGCCAAGGTGCTCCTTGGGCGTGACGTAGCAAAGCATCGCCGTTCCAAACCAGCCGATCATCGCCGCGCCGATCGCGCTGGTGATGTGGTCGTAGCCGGGCGCGACGTCGGTGGTCAGGGGGCCCAAGGTGTAGAAGGGCGCCTCGCCGCAGCTTTCCAGCTGCTTGTCCATGTTCTCCTTGATCTTGTGCATCGGCACGTGGCCGGGGCCCTCGATCATCACCTGGCAGTCGTGCGCCCACGCCGTCTTCGTCAACTCGCCGAGCGTATAGAGCTCCGCGAACTGGGCCTCGTCATTTGCGTCGGCGATGCATCCGGGGCGAAGGCCGTCGCCCAATGAGAAGGCGATGTCATAGGCCTTCATGATCTCGCAAATCTCGTCGAAGCGGTCGTAGAGGAAGCTCTCGCGATGGTGGGCGAGGCACCATTTGGCCATGATCGATCCGCCGCGGCTGACGATTCCGGTGACGCGCTTGGCGGTCAGCGGAACATAGGGCAGGCGGACGCCGGCGTGGATGGTGAAATAGTCGACGCCCTGCTCGGCCTGCTCGATCAGCGTGTCGCGAAAGACCTCCCACGTCAGGTCCTCGGCGATGCCGCCGACCTTTTCCAGCGCCTGGTAGATGGGCACGGTTCCGATCGGCACGGGCGAGTTGCGGATGATCCACTCGCGCGTGTCGTGAATATTGCGGCCGGTCGAGAGGTCCATGACGGTGTCGGCGCCCCAGCGGATCGCCCACACCATCTTGTCGACTTCGGAGGCAACGTCGGAGGCGACCGCGCTATTGCCAATATTGGCGTTGATCTTGACCAGGAAGTTTCGGCCGATCGCCATCGGCTCGGATTCCGGGTGGTTGATGTTGTTGGGGATGATGGCGCGGCCGCGCGCGACCTCGTCGCGGACGAACTCGGGGGTGACGAAGTCGGGGATGGCGGCACCGAAGTCTTCGCCGTCGCGGTTTTCTACTAGCGCCTGTTCGCGGCCGAGGTTTTCGCGGACGGCCACGTACTCCATTTCCGGAGTAACGATGCCGCGCCTCGCATAGTGCATCTGAGTGACGTTGGCGCCGCTCTTGGCGCGGAACACCCGCTTGCGGACATTGGGGAAGGGCTGGACGCCGCTGCTTCGATCGGGGCCGAGCTGGCCGTTGTCTTCGGGGCGGACCTCGCGCTGGGCGACTTCCTCGACGTCACCCCGGGCGCGGATCCAGTCGCGGCGGAGTTCAGGCAGGCCGGCCATGATGTCGATAGGCTGCTTGGGGTCGCTGTAGGGGCCGCTGGTGTCGTAGAGGATGACCGGAGGCTCGCCGGACGAGGGCTCGAGATCGACGGCGCGCATGGCGACGCCCAAGGAGCCGACGTGGATCTTGCGCGATCCGCGGATCGGGCCGGTGGTGACTTTAAGTTCGGTGCGTGCGGGGACGTCCGCCATCTGGTCTCTCCTTCCCTCCACCGGTGCTAACCGGATCAGGTTCTACGGGTCGCGGCCCCATGCCGCCTCTCAGCTCGACGAGCTCCCCGGGAAGAATCGTCCTTAGGCTTGTGGAACGCGGCGCGCCACCCGCTTAGCGGCGGGCCTGCGCCTTCTTGGCTTCGTCAGCCGTCACCTTGCCGTCCTTGTTGGCGTCGACCTTGTCGAAGGCGGACATCACCGGCGCGCGGAACTCCGCTCCGCTGACCTTTCCGTCCTTGTTCGCATCGAACCGCGAAAGGGTGAGGTCCGGGTTCTGCGCGAGCTTCGCTCCTGCGGCCGCCTTGAACTCGGCGAGGCTGATCTGGCCGTTGCCGTCCTTGTCGAGAGTCCTGAACTCGGCTTCGAGCTTGGGCTGCACGCCTTCGAGGGCCTTGCTGGTCATGGCCTGGATCTCGGCGCGATTGAGGAAGCCGTCGTTATTG
The DNA here is from genome assembly GCA_035694565.1 of Sphingomicrobium sp. Classification (GTDB taxonomy): domain Bacteria; phylum Pseudomonadota; class Alphaproteobacteria; order Sphingomonadales; family Sphingomonadaceae; genus Sphingomicrobium. The sequence goes on along the minus strand of DASSFK010000010.1, from coordinate 1,147 downwards.
GTGTCGCCCTTGTCGAAATTCGAGTCGACCTGCTTCTGGACATCGGCCCGGGCGCTAACTTGCGGGGTCTGAGCGGCAGCGGCCGTTCCTGCCAGAAGCCCAAGCATCAGCGAAATCTTGTACATGGCGGCCTCCCTGGCAGCTTCGATGGCGTGGGCATTGCGCCGTCCATCCTTGCCGACGGGTGAATTGCCCACTTCCCTATTGTAACGTGTGGCGGCATCAGGCGTCCAATGCCTGCGCTTACCCATCTCGACCGGCTGGAGTCCGAGAGCCTTCAGATCATGCGCGAAACGGTCGCTGAGGCCGATCGCCCGGTCATGCTCTATTCGATCGGCAAGGACAGCGCGGTGATGCTGCACCTTGCAAAGAAGGCGTTCTTCCCGGGGCCGCTGCCGTTTCCATTGCTGCATGTCGATACGACGTGGAAATTCCGGGAGATGTATGCGCTTCGCGACAAGGTGGCGACCGATCCGGCGGTGAAGCTGATCGTCTACAAGAACCCGGAGGCCGAGCGGCTGGGGATCAATCCCTTCGACCATGGACCGGCGCACACCGACATGTGGAAAACCGAAGGATTGAAGCAGGCGCTCGGCCAGTACGGCTTCGACGCCGCGTTCGGCGGAGCCCGGCGCGACGAGGAGAAAAGCCGCGCCAAGGAGCGCATCTTCAGCTTCCGCGACCGCAACCATCGCTGGGATCCCAAGCGCCAGCGGCCGGAGCTCTGGGCGCTCTACAACATGCGCAAGAACAAGGGTGAGAGCGTCCGCGTCTTCCCCATCTCGAACTGGACCGAGCTCGACGTCTGGCAATATATCTTGCGCGAGAAGATCGAGATCGTGCCGCTGTACTTCGCCGACGAGCGGCCGGTGGTGGAACGCGACGGCCTGCTGCTGATGGTCGATGACGAGCGCATTCCGCTGAACGGCGAACAGCCGCAGATGCGGCAGGTGCGGTTCCGGACCCTGGGCTGCTATCCGTTGACGGGCGCCGTCGACAGCGCGGCTTGCACGGTCGCGGAGATCGTCGCGGAAATGCTGGTGACGACGACGTCGGAGCGTCAGGGCCGGGCGATCGACCGGGATGCCGGCGCCGCGAGCATGGAGAAGAAAAAGCAGGAGGGCTACTTTTGAACGCCCCCGCCGAC
>DASSFK010000009.1:0-28564 GCA_035694565.1 Sphingomicrobium sp. | reverse complement strand
CGGATTCTCCGCTTCCCGATCGCCGCCTGACACCAAGCTAACTTCGGTCAATGTGGCTGCAACAATTGAAGCGTAAAATCCGTCTCATGGAATCGCACAGAGACTATCTGCAGAGGCGAGCGGATGAAGAGGACGCCGCCGCCAGCCGCGCGGCGAGCGCCAAGGCCCGCGAACTCCACCATGAGCTTGCGACCCGCTACCGCAACGCCGCGACCGCCGAGCTCGAAACCAGCGAGACCGATCGGGTCAACTCGACCCGTCCGATGGATTTTCGAATTCTCGAATAGGCTCGCGCTTTGCGGCGAGGCGAATGGTTCCTTGGGAGCCTTCGCGGCGACCCAAGCGACATGGCATGCGCAACCATGAAGGTGACGATGTCTTTCGGATGGGCCAAGGGAGTTGCCCCGTTTCACGATTGCGACCTTCACCGCGGGCAACATTTACCCTTCCTTTTTCAACGTTGATCGGATCGTGAATTGCAACTGTAACTTTTTGCCTGCAGCTACGCGGCATAAGGGGGGCTCCCGTGAAACTTCGGTTCGTTACAGTTTTCCTCTTGCTTGCGGCGTGTGGCGGGAAGCCGCCGCCGCCTCCGCCTCCGCCGCAAGTGTCGGTTGCGGTTCCCCTTCAGCGGCAAGTGACCGATTGGGACGACTATACCGGCCGGTTCGAGGCACCCCAGGACGTCCAGCTCAAGCCGCGCGCGACGGGGGTGATTACCGCCATCCATTTCCGCAACGGGCAGGACGTCGGGGCAGGCCAGCCGCTGTTCTCGATTGACTCAAGACCCTATCGCGCTGCTCTCGCCCAGGCCGAGGCCCAGGTGGCACGGGCCGAGGCAACTCTTCGCAATGCTCGCCAGGTGACGACGCGCAGCCGGGCGCTGGCCGCGGCGCAGGCCGTGAGCAAAGAGGAGCTCGAGGCCAATATCGCAGCCGAACGTACCGCTGCAGCGGACCTTGCGGCGGCCCGCGCCGCCGTTCGCAACGCTTCCCTCAACCTCTCCTTCAGCACCGTGCGCGCGCCGTTCAGCGGCCGGGTTTCCGACCGCAGGGTAAGCCTTGGCGACCTCGTCACCGATGGCGAGACCGTGTTGACTCGCGTGGTGTCGCTCGATCCGATCTGGTTCTCATTCGAGGGCGCCGAGAGCTTCTATCTCAAGAATCTCCGCCAGGACGTCCGTGGCGAGCGGACGTCCTCCCGTTACGCCGCCAATCCGGTCGACATCCAGCTGGCCGACGAGACGGACTATCGCTGGCACGGACGGATGGTGTTCCTGGATAATACGATCGATCCCAATTCCGGAACGATCAGAGCCCGGGCGGTTGTGGCCAATCCGACCCGCTTCCTCACGCCAGGCATGTTCGGTCGCGCGCGTCTGCTCGGATCGGGCGCCTACACGGCGATGCTGATCCCGGACGAAGCGATCGTTACCGATCAGACCCGGCGGCTAGTCTATGTCGTCGGCCGCGATCGCAAGGCCGTGTCGCGGATCGTCGAGACCGGCGCCAAGGTCGAAGGCCTGCGAATCATTCGAGCAGGGCTCGCGCCAACCGACCTGGTGATTATCGACGGAGTCGGCCGCCTCCAGCCCGGAGCGCCGGTTACGCCCAAGCGCACCATTATCAAGCCGCGGCCCGGGGATCAGCCGCCGCCGAGCGGGGCTCCAATCGAGCCGGCATCGGGACAGGCGAAGGGATAATAGGGGTGAAGTTTCCCCATTTCTTCATCAACCGGCCAATATTCGCCGCGGTGCTGTCGATCCTGATCGTGATCGTGGGGGTGATTGCCTATCCCACGCTTCCGGTAGCGCAATATCCGAACATTGCGCCGCCGACCGTGGTCGTCAGCGCAACTTACCCCGGCGCCACCGCCGAGACTCTGGCCGAGACCGTCGCCGCGCCGATCGAGCAGGCAATCAACGGCGTTCAGGGGATGATTTACATGTCATCCTCGTCGACCGGGAACGGCCTTGCCCAGATCACCGTGAGCTTCAAGCAGGGGACCGACGTCGAGCAGGCGCAGGTGCTGGTGCAGAATCGCGTTGCCCAGGCCGAACCGCGGCTGCCGGAGGAAGTGAGGCGAATCGGTGTCACGGTGAACAAGAGCTCACCCGACATCCTGCTCGTCGCCTTCTTCACCTCGCCCGACAATTCGCTCGATCTTCAATATATCGGCAATTACGTGAACCTGCAGGTGGTCGATCGGATCGCCCGCCTGCCTGGCGTCGGCCAGGCTCAAGCGTTCGGCGGTCGCGATTACAATATGCGCGTCTGGATCGATCCCGGCCTTGCCGCGGCGCGGGACATGACGGTCGACGAAGTCGTCAACGCGATCCGCGGCCAGAATATTCAGGTGGCGGCCGGCGCGGTCGGCCAGCCGCCCTACGACAAGGCTAATCCATCGTTCGAGCTTGGTATCCAGGCCAAGGGCCGACTGTCGTCGCCCGAGGAGTTTGGCGAGATCATCGTCAAGCGCGACGATCAAGGTCGTCTGACCCGGTTGCGCGACCTCGCGCGGATCGAGCTCGGCGCGCAGGACTATGGCCTCAACGGATATCTCGGCAAGAAGCCCGCCGTCGGCATCGGCATCTTCCAGTTGCCCGGATCGAATGCGCTCGCGACCGCCGACGCGGTCAAGAAAGAGCTCGACACGCTGGCCAAGGACTTCCCGCCTGGGCTTCACTATTCGATCGACTACAATCCGACGACCTACATCGAGGAATCGATCAAAGCCGTGCAGGAGACTTTGGTCGAGGCGATCCTGCTGGTCGCGCTGGTGGTGCTGGTCTTCCTCCAGAGCTGGCGCGCATCGGTCATCCCGATCATTGCCATCCCGATTTCCCTGATCGGCACGTTGGCGGTGATGGCGGGCTTTGGTTACTCGCTCAACACGCTCTCCCTGTTTGGGATGGTCCTGGCGATCGGCATCGTCGTCGACGACGCGATCGTGGTGGTCGAGAACATGGAACGGCTGATGGAGGAGAACGGCCTCTCCCCCAAGGAAGCCGCGCACGAAACGATGAACGAGGTATCGGGAGCGCTGGTCGCGATCGCGCTGGTGCTGGTCGGGGTGTTCGTGCCGACGATGTTCATTCCCGGCGTATCGGGCGCATTCTACCAGCAGTTCGCGTTGACCATTTCCTCGGCGACCCTGATTTCGGCCTTCGTATCACTGACTTTGTCCCCCGCCATCGGATCGCTGGTGCTGAGACCCCCGCAACCGCCGAAAGAACGTCCCGGAATTCTCGGCGTGGTGGCCCGCGAGTCACGGGCATTCAATAACCGGCTTCGGGCATTGTCGGCCCGCTATGGGCGAGTGACCGCGCGCATCGTTCGCTCCCTCGCAATCATTGGCGTGGTCTACGTTCTGCTGATCGGGGTTGCGGGATGGCGTTTCCTGGCGACCCCGTCGGGCTTCATTCCCAATCAGGACCAGGGCTATCTGATCGGTGTCGTCCAGCTGCCGCCGGGGGCTTCGCTCCAGCGGACTGACGCGGTCGTCAAGCAGTCGGTCGATATCGCCATGAAGAATCCGGCGATGCAGACCGCTGTCGGGTTCGCCGGCCTCGATGGAGCGACATTCAGCACCGCTCCCAATTCGGGCGTCGTCTTCTTTGCGCTGAAGCCGCACGGCGAGCGCAAATATGTCAACGAGGTGCAGAACGAGATCATCCCGGCGCTCGGAGCGATCAAGGACGGCAACGTGCTCGTCATTGCTCCGCCGCCGGTCCAGGGGATCGGGACTGCCGGCGGTTTCAAGATGATGGTCGAGGATCGCGGCGGGCTCGGCTATCCGGCGCTGGCCCAGGCGGCCGGCGCGATGATGGGCGGATCGATGCAGCAGGAGAGCGTCGCGGGCGCCTTTTCGACCTTCAGCGTCGGTACGCCTCGACTGACTGCCGACATTGACCGGGAACGGGCCGAACGAATGGGGGTGCCGGTGGAGAACGTCTTCTCGACCCTCAACGCCTACCTCGGCTCGGCTTATGTCAACGACTTCAACTACCTTGGCCGCACCTTCCGGGTGACGGCCCAGGCCGATGCGCCCTACCGGGACGAGCCGAGTGACGTGCAGTCGCTCAAGACCCGATCGGCCTCAGGGGCGATGGTGCCAATGAGCTCGCTGATGACGCTCAAGAATGATGCTGGGCCGTACCGCGTGGTTCGTTACAACCTCTATCCGGCGGCCGAGCTGATCGGCGACACCAAGCCTGGCTATTCGACCGGCCAGTCGCTGGACGCGATGGAACGGCTCGCCGCCCAGACCCTGCCCAAGGGGATGGGCTTTGAATGGACCGAGATCGCCTTCGAGCAGAAGCAGGCCGGCAACACTGGCGCAATCGCCTTCGGGCTGGCGGTGGTATTCGTCTTCCTGCTGCTGGCGGCACTCTACGAGAGCCTGGTGCTGCCGCTCGCGGTGATCCTGATCGTACCAATGTGCCTGTTGGCCGCGATCCTCGGAGTCAATGTGATGGGGATGGACAACAATATCCTGACCCAGATCGGCTTCGTCGTGCTGATCGGCCTCGCCGCCAAGAATGCCATTCTGATTGTCGAATTCGCTCGTCAGGGCGAGGAGGAAGGTCTTACCCCGCGCGAGGCGGCCGAGCGAGCGGCGCATCAGCGAATGCGGCCAATCTTGATGACATCCATCGCCTTCATCCTCGGCGTGCTCCCGCTGGTGATCAGCAGCGGCGCTGCGGCCGAGATGCGCCGCGCGCTGGGCGTGGCGGTGTTCTTCGGAATGATTGGTGTGACCATCTTCGGGTTGCTGTTCACTCCTGCCTTCTACGTGATCTGCCGCAAGCTCGGCGACTTCGTCGCTCGTGAATATCACCGCATTGGCCACCGCAAGGTGCCCCCGCTCGAACCGGAGCCGGCCGAATGAAGCGCCTCGCTCCATTCGCGGCCGCCCTGCTATCGGCCTGCGCGGTCGGACCGGATTATCACCCGCCTGGAGTGCCTTCCGACGCCTCAGGTCCGTTCGTCGATCCGGGCATCGCAAAGGTCTCGACCGCCCCGGCGGAAGGTCAGTGGTGGAGGCTGTTTCGCGATCCTGCGCTGGATCGGCTGGTCGCCGAGGCGCTGGCTCACAACACCGATGTGCGGGTAGCCGCGGCCAATCTACAGCGCGCGCGAGCGGTCCTGTCCGAGGCGAGGGTCCAGCTTCTGCCAACCACCGACGTCAGCGGCTCCTACACTCGCCAGCGCGTTGGCAATGCGCCCGGCTTCCCTGCGGACCAAGCGCAGACCATCGACTTCTTCACTGTCGGGTTCGACGCGTCTTACGAAGTCGACCTGTTCGGACGGGTCAGCCGTTCGATCGAGGCTGCGCACGGCGACGAGGAATCGGCTGCTGCAGCCCTCGACGCGTCCCGGGTCGCAGTGGCGGCCGAGACCGCACGGACTTACGCTGACGCCTGCGGCTTCGCTGCTCAAGCCAACGTTGCCCGCGAGACGGCACGATTGCAGGATGTCACGCTCGATCTGACGCGGCGCCTGTTCAATGCCGGCCGCGGGACCATCCGGGATGTCGACCAGGCGGTGGTCCTGGCCGAGACCGCCCGGGCGCAGGTGCCGGCATTTGAGGCGGAGCGCCGCGCCGCGCTGTATGCGCTGGCGACCCTCACTGGCCGACCGCCGGCCGAGCTCGACCGGGCTGCTGCCGCCTGTCTCACGGCGCCCTCTGTTACGACACTGATCCCGGTCGGCGATGGTGCGGCGCTGCTCGCGCGGCGACCCGATGTGCGCCAGGCCGAGCGCAAGCTGGCCGCGGACACCGCCCGGATCGGCGTTGAGACTGCTGCGCTTTATCCGTCGATCCGGTTGCTCGGTTCGGCGTCGCTCGGCGCGCAAAGCATCGGCGACCTCGGCAAGAGCTCATCTTTCAGCTTTTCGATGGGACCGCTGATCACCTGGACCTTTCCCAACATCGGAGTTGCCCGATCGCGGGTCCGCCAGGCCGAAGCCGGAGCGGAGGTGTCGCTGGCGGAGTTTGACGGCACGGTGCTGAACGCCCTCAAGGAAGTCGAGCAGGCGCTGGCCCGTTATGCCGGGGAACTCGACCGCAACGCAGCGCTGCGCCGAGCCGAGGCCAGCGCCAGCAATGCGGCGCGCATCAGCGCACTGCGGTACGAGGCCGGCCGCGACAACCTTTTCCAGCGGATCGACGCCGAACGCGATCGGGCCGTACGCCGCACCGCGCTTGCTCAATCCGACGCCGCGCTCGCGGACGCACAGGTCAGTCTGTTCAAGGCGCTCGGCGGTGGCTGGGAGGTCGCGCCACTCGCCACCCGACGCTGATCGGGCTGTGACGAGCACTGCGATTGGCAAGGAATTGGTGACCCCTACGGGACTCGAACCCGTGTTTTCGCCGTGAGAGGGCGTTCGCGTGACCCTCTTATCAGTCTGTCATTGTCCACAAAAGTCGAAAGATTCAGAGTAACTAGCTGAAATACGTCCACCGGCGTTGACCAAAGTGCGGCCATGTATATTTGACGTATATTGCACAACATCGGAGTGCCTCGGTGGCGAAGACCCTGACAGAAGCACGCATCACAAGCCGCGCCGATCGGAAGCGGCTGGCGTCTGGCCTGCACTGGCGTGGCATCGATCCGGAAGTCCATCTTGGGTATCGGAAGGGCAAGCGGGGCGGCGTCTGGCTCGTGCGCTGGTACCTCGGCGGTGGTTACCGCCAACGGAAGCTCGCGACGGCGGACGACGAGCTGGCGGAAGGAACGCTTGACTACAACGGCGCGGTCAGGGCGGCTCGCGACCTTGTTCAAAACGAACGTCTTCGCGAGAAGAATGCGGCTGCTGGTCCGGTCCTTACTGTTGCGGACGCGATCGAAACCTACGCGAGTGCGCGCGACGCACGGGATAGTGCGCGCAAAGGCCGACCGACTTCCTCGGACGCGAGGAGTCGATTGAGCCGATATGTGTCCGGTCAGACGTGCCGCGGCCGCCGGCAGCCAGTCGCGGCGGCTCCGCTTGCAAGGGTTGCGCTCCAGGAACTCGCAACGCGAGATCTTCTCGAATGGCGCGATGGTCTTCCAAGCTCGCTGAAGGGAACGACCAAGCGTCGGCTCATCAATGATCTGAAAGCCGCGCTGAATGGCAGTTTTGCGGCGAACCGGGATCGGTTGCCCCCCAGTTTCACCGACGTCGTGAAACATGGGCTCCGAACGCTCGAGGATCACGCGGAAGCGGCCGAGCCCGTAGCCCGTGAAAATCAGATTCTTTCCGACAGCGACATCGGTCGGATCATTCGTGCTGCACGAGACATAGATGATGAAACCGGCTGGGACGGCGATCTTTTCCGCTTGGTGGTCACACTCGCCGCTACGGGAGCGCGCTTCTCTCAAGTGGCTCGCTTGCGGGTGGCCGACCTTCAGCCGAAGGCGAGCCGCCTAATCATGCCTGCAAGCCGCAAGGGACGAGGAGCGAAAGGTGTCGGTACGCCGATCCCGCTTGGTAAGGACGTATTGGAAGCCCTTGTTCCAGCGATTACCGGCCGGCGGGCCACCGAACCCCTTCTCGAGCGCCGGCTAAGCAAACAGTTGCCCGGCACGATCCGCTGGGAGCAAGTCGGGCGCGGCCCATGGCAAACAGCTTCCGAGCTCGCGCGGCCCTGGGCGGCAGTTCGCAAGCGCGCTGGCCTGCCAAACGCGATCCCTTATTCCCTTCGCCACTCGAGCATCGTGCGAGGGATCAAGGCCAACCTGCCGATCCGTCTGGTTGCGGCACTTCACGATACGTCTGTCGCAATGATCGAACGCCACTACGGCCGTTACATTGCTGACGGACTCGACGAGTTGGCGGCCCGCGGTGTGGTTCCGCTCGTGCCGCCGAGTGGAGAGGACAATGTCGTTAGAATGACGGCATAGCCTCGGGTCAGCAGCCAGGTGGGTTCGATACTTGCAGGCGCCAGAAATAGGGATGTTGGATGGCATGCGTAGGATCATTTTTATCGTTGCGACGAGTGGCTGGGCCGGTATCGTTGCGCTCGCTTGGTGGCTCGCCGGTCGGCGCATTGAGCTTTGCTCGTACCTCGATAACGACTGCGAGCTTCGTGCTACGGCGGATCGGGATTATGTTCTCATCGCCGGTCTCAGTATCGGATTATGCCTCGCGCTTCTGGCGCTGCTCGTTACCGCAAGGCTCAACCGCCGGGTACGAGTAGATACGCACTCGGCGCGCATTACGCGTTGGGAGCGGTCCAGACGGGCGGATCGCCACCTGTTGCCATAGGGCCGGCCACGTAGCGATGTATCCTGTTTTCGAATCCGTCTTACGCTCCATTTTCGAGCGATCGCTTGCGAGGCTCAATTCTGGAGCGGCTTGTTCCGATTAACCTGCTGCGAGGGCATCGGCGCATATCGGACCACCTACCCCCAGCCGAGTACCCTTCAATGCAGCGTAGGACAATGGGACAGGGTATATACCCCTGTCCCTGTCTGTCCCAATTCCGCGACATTTTGCCCGTGGGACATGTCTCATGAATGTCCCGGACACGTCCCAAAGCTGCTGGAGCTTATCCCCTTCGAACATGTACGCTCCAAATCAGGGAGCGCCGCCCATGACTAGGGAGGGGCCGGTGTAGAGGGGTAGCGGCCCGTGTTGGGGCTGCTTCTTTGTCTAGGTGCCAGTGTTTCCGCGACCGCAGGCGAGAAGGTCTGCTTTCGTGACCGCCCAGTTACCTTCGCCAGTGTAGAATTGCCTAAAGATCGTGAAGTGCCGCTTTCCGAAGGCGTCACGGTAAGTAACCACGCCCGCGAAGATCAGCTTCAGTTTTCCAGCCACGATTCCAACATAAGCGTCGCCGTCCAGCGGAGCCTGACAAGCGTTTTCGTGCAGTATCCATTGCCCCGGGCCGAGCATCGACCGCGACTGCTTGAAGTCTTCTTTCTTCCGTTGTTTGACCTTGTAGGTGTCCGGATCGTCGAGGGTGCCGCAGACAATCGACCAAATCATTACATCGTAGGCGGGCGTTTGCCCTCGATTGTATATCTTCGTCCGCAGCGTTGTCGGGCCGCCTCGGAAGAATCCGACAATGTCATGATCCTCGGTGGTTACGTAAGCCCGCAGCTGTCGCTTTGCCGTGTCCTCCGTGATCTCGTTTTGACGCTCAATTGCTTTGGTAGCCTTGGAAGTGTCGTCCACGGCTTTCCAAGTCGCGTCCAATGTGCGCTTGATGAAGGACAGGCCGATGACCGTTGCTATGAGTTGAAAGAACGCGATCAGGGCGACCCAGAAGGCAATCCCCGCCGTGGTCTCTTGAGCTATGAGGTCGCGTTGTTCGTACTGGTCGGCTTCGCGCACCTGTGGGTCAGCCGTAGCGCGCTCCACAAGGCATGGCATCCAGCTTCTATCAATCGCCAGTTGGCTTACTTTGGAACGTCCGTCCTCTTTGGCGGTCTGGGCGCGATATACATTTTGCTGGGTCTGGCAGCGTGACTCAGCGGTCCAAAGCGCGCCGAGACCGGCAAGCGCAACCAGCGACGCTACGAGCCACCAACGCATCACAAATTACTGCCGGAAGTGAAACGACTCCACAACAGCTGTGGAGCGGGGCAGGATGCGCGCATGGCAGACGAACCCAAAGAACCGCCGCCAGTAGTGCGGACGACTGCGCAAGCGACGATGGCGGATGCAATCGCTCAGCAGGATACAGACGATCAGCGCAACTGGGAGATGTACAACATTCGCGAGAAGACCAAGCAGCTGCGAGGGCTGTTTGCGAACCGCGCCTACGTAGATCCAGACGGCAAGCATCTTCGAATATCGTTCGGCGAAACTGTCGGGGACGAAGACGTCTATCACTCAACCGTCGTTATGCCGTTGGAAGAAGCATACGAGTTGGGCGAATTGCTGATGCGCATGAGCGGAGCATGGCTTCGCGTAATGTGGGAGCAACAGCGAGACTTCCTCGCTCAGAACCCGAATCCTCTAGGCGATCAGGGCGAGCCGAATGGCTGACGACTCTCAACCGCCGAAAACGCCGCCTCCGAAGTCCAGTGCTGTCGCAAAGGGCATTGGAGAGGGATTGCGGCCCGTGGTTGGCGTGGACGTCAACGAAGCGCTTTCACAGATGGCTTCTCGATGGCACATTCCCAAGCTCGCCCTCCTCCCCGACGAGAGCTGCGAAGAGCAACAGGAGGACCTGCAACCCGCAGCCATCGGTGAAGAGAAAAAGCCGAAGCCGCGCAGCAAGCCCAAGCGCACATCGCTCGACCGCATTCCAGGGCGACGCCCGATGAAGGAATATCCGGTCACTGGAGAAGAACTGCTCACGTTAGGAATTATGCAGGGTGGCGCCGCTCTCATGCTCGCCTTCGCTGGCACGTGTTTCGGCTTTTTCCTGAGCACCCAACAAACGATCGATTTCGCCGGGAAAGAAGTTTCTCAGGCAACGGTTGGCTGGTGGGAGGGAATGGGAGACGCAGCGCTTGCACTCGCTATAATTACGTGCCTGCTCGGTATCGCCTTGGGCGTGCTCAGCGGTTTCAAGGTTTCGCGCATTATGAAGAACACGGACCATGGCTAATTGGCAGAACCGCTTTGACCCCCTCTTGAAGGCAATGAGCGAAGGCGAAGCGCCTAGCGCGAAAAAGACCAAATCAGGCGGTCAAGCATCAGATGCGGAACGCTCCGCATGTTCCAGCGATAATCAAACTCGCCAAGGTACTTCGAGTGATGCTTGGCGCTGACGTGAATGTGCATTTCCCGAATGCCGCGCTTCAGGTTGTTCCAAAAGCGGTGGAGTGAGTTTTCCAGTGTCGACGAGATTTGCAGCTCGGGTTGATCTAGGGCGAAGGCTCTCCAACCCAACGATAAACATAAAGCATGCGCTTGGCACCGTAGGGCACACACATCCACCGCTTTCGACAGAATGCGTGTCGCTGCATCGGCAACTTATGCCGGCGGACAAGTGCCTTCTTGAAGAGGCGGTATAGGATACGGTTTGTCGACCGAAGTGGCACCTCTGCTCGTTCCGAAACCTCGCGGAGCGTCAAGGGGGCTGTGGCTCCTTGAAGTGTAGCGATCACCCTGTCCTGAAAGTACGGCTCCTTGATCCAGCCGCTGAGGTGGATCGTCGGATCTCGGTGGCCGCCCCTGTCAGTATGAGAAGAGAACGCCCTCGCCTTCACTGCGGCCCGCAATCACTGGGCGCTTCTTCCGAGCCACCCGAAACGATCGACCAACGTCCGGCGCGGTTTTGAATCCGGTCCATGGCGACAAGCTGCTTCCGGCCACGAATGAGCGCTTTCCGCCTGGCCTCATCTTGACGGTCTGGAGTGACCTCTTCCCAAACGATTCGCCACCCTCGCTCATCGGCGCTGGTACCGGTCCCGCGCTCAATCGCGGTCCTTAGAGCCTCCAGAAGCAATCGCGCGTCTTTGGAGAGTTTTTCCGGTGGTTTCGTCTCGCGATATTGCACGACGGCGCTCGTGACGGACCGCCCCTCCTCGTCGCTCCCGAGCTCAATCTGGAGCAGCTCGAAAGAAATTGGCAGCCCGTTGTCAGGAGCGTCCTTGATCTTCTTGAATCTAGCGACGCGGAATTCCTGCTGCCGATCGACCAAGATGCTCGCGTCCAAGCCAGCCAATAGACTACCGTGGCCTCGAGGAGTGTCATTCGTTTGGTCCTTTGGACGGTGGTGCACTGCTATGACGCAAGTGAGATACCTATCCCGGATTTGAGCAAGGTTCGTCAGATACGCGGACATGTCCGAGCCGTTCTCATCGCCGCGACCGAAGGTAGCCGCCAATGTGTCGATGAAAATCGCGACAGGCTGGCAGCAAAAGTGGGCAATTTCTTCGTCGATAGCTTCAAAGAGCATCTGCAAGTTGCGAGCGTCTAGAAGATCCACAGCGACGGGCAGGAGTGAAAAGGGGAGCTCCGGCGGAACCCCATGGTGCTTCTTGAACGCCGCGATCCGATTTCTGACGCCAGACGCGCCTTCGGCGGCAACGTACAGGACGTAGCCCTGCTTGACCTTCGCGCCGTTTACATCCCAGCCGGCCGCAATCTTTATCGCGATGTCGATCGCAAGGAAGCTCTTGCCGCTTCCCGGATAGCCGTAGATCACACCGATGCCGCAGCCCGGCAGAATATTCCAAACGAGCCAGTTGTTCGTGAGCGATGCTTCGATGTCCGCGAAACGCTCGATCGGGAGCTTCCTCGGTTGGTCTGCATTCGCTGGAACGATCGGCTGCGGCCCATACCGCTGAGCGTCCAACCGTGCGACCGCTTGAAATTCATCGTTGAGTCGCTTCTCAGGCCACGGCGGAATCATGTGCGTAAGCATCCAGCCCTGGGTGTTCTGGTACGCTTCGGCCAGCGTGATCCGTCCCGCTCGAGCCTCGGAGATCTGGAATCCGGCGACCCTACTAAATTCACTAAAGCGGGTCCGATCTTCCCCGCCTTCGTGGATGTCGCGGTGCAGCGCGTCGAACGCGCTGTTCTGTCGCGGTGTGAAATCCATGATGCCGCCGGGCAGGACGACCGGGCGCCAACCAGGTCCGCCCTTAGGTGCCTGGGCGCCCGACATGGGCGGGAGCGTTTCGATTGTGTCCGCCAGATCATCGAAGCTGTATTCGTGGGCGGACCGGCTAAGGATGCGACAGACGCTCGCCTTGCCGTTCTTCGCGTGAACGGAGCCGGCAACGCGGACGACCTGAGTGGCCCGGCCAAACGATTGATCCCCGCCGACCTTGGCAGCGAGCAACTTCCGGACAGCGGCGACGCGCTCAACATCCTCGCAGACTTCGTTGAACAGCCAATACAGATGGAGCTTCGGTTTGCCCGCGTCGGTTACGCCGCCAGACGCGATCACCATGGTGGGCGGGCCCAGCGCGTCATTGACGTAACGAGCCTTCGCGTCCGTGTCCCCGCTGTCGAGGTCGAGGATGATCGCCGTGAGGGCAGCAACCTTGTCGAGCTTGACATCGCCCGTCTCGCCCACGCCCGGATGCAGCACGGCAGGGACGATGAAGCCCGCGACGTGATAGCCAGCCCAGCGCTTCAGATGGTCGTGCGCGCTACCGATGAAGGCGGGCGGGACAATCTTGCGCTCGCGGAAATGCTCTTCTTCCTTGGGTGTGCCCTTCTCACCGATGCCGAGCAGGCTGATGAGCTGGCCGTCTTCCCAATCGACGTTGCGGAACAGCGTCTGAAAGTAGGCTTCCGCCTGAGCGGGATCGTAAAGTGCCGCGTTTTCGGCGAGCGGGTAGCAGAAGGTGGCTGATGCGGGACTAGTTTGCACGTCCGTCTCCGAGGAGCCGAAGACTCTCGTCCGCTGCGCTCAGTATGCCTCGATTGATCTCTGCTGCTCGTCCACGAGCAACTTTGGCAATCTCTAAGCAGGTTTGTTTCGCCTGCAGGAAGGCTGCCTCGATGTCCTGAACGGGGTCAGCCCAGGTTCCGAGGATCTGGGCAGTTTGGCACGCCAGAAGAACAAGCGCGATCGCAATGCTCGTCCCGCCTTCAAGATTACCGTCCGCGAGCCCACGCGAGAGAGCCTTATCGGCATTCTTTAGGAAATTGAGTGGCGTGCGGTGCGCGGTTCCAAGATTGATGACTACAAGGCCGTGAGCGTCGGCCAGGGACGCTGCAGAGGGCTTTGCCATCGGTTACGCGCTCACCCCGGAGGATGCTGGAAGAGCCGGAAGTGCAGCCAACCAACGCGCTTGCTCAGAGCGTTCGATGAGGGTCCTGCGACCAGCCTTCCGGGCTGTCAGTAGCCCCGCCTTGATTTGATTGTAGGCCGTGGCCCTCGACACCCCCATTCTCTTGGCGGCATCGGCCACGGAATCGGCAAGGGGCTCAAAAACCCCATTCAGGCCGGTCATCGGTACATCTCCATCGTTGGCGCCAGAGGCGGGTGAACAACGACAGATTTGCCGACAGACATCAGCGGATAGAACGGAGAATCGGTTTTCCGCTAGGAATCATGAGCCCACTGCGAGCTGGAGCTCGAAGTAGGGACGGAGCGCAGCGGGCGGTTTTTCGATCATACTTTTCATGCTGACAGAGAGACGTTCCCGTTCGGCTCTCACCTGGTCGCGCTCCCGCCCACTTAGGTGCCGAGACAAATCGAGATCCGGTCGCATGACATCGATAATCGTTTCGCGAACCTTCTTTGGTCCGCCCTTCTCACCTCTCTCACTGAGAAATCGAAGTCCGGCGACATACGCACGATGGAAATCGATCGGGTTCATGCCGGTGCGGCGAATGCAGTCGTCGATCGCGCGTTGTGAGCTCTTCGCACTACTTCGCCTATTAATCTCTGATCTGGCGGTATCAGCCAGCTCATTCGCGATCTTCAGGAGCGCGTTCCAGTCGCCGCCTTCCCAACTTTCGAGCTGGCTTAAACCTGTCCGCCGGACAGTCTCTCCCGGAGGGTTCAGTAAGAGCTCACCAATAATCGTGCCGAGCGAGCCCGGAGCTTGTGTATCGGACATGCCCCTTCGCTAGCACAGCGCGTTGAAATCGTAGCGCTGGGCAGGTACCCAGAGCGGACTGGCGTGTAAGAGGTGGGGGAGTGTCGTTGCTCGAATCGGCTGAAGCGCTCGCTTATGTCGAGCAGGGGGGCAGCGCTCAGGCAGCTTCAGCCCAGGAGAGCCTTCGGCCGCGACCCTTCTTGCGATGGGCTGGCGGTAAAACTCGCTTAATCCCTAAGATTCTACCGTATCTACCTGAGAAGATTGGATCGTATCATGAACCATTCCTTGGTTCGGGAGCGATCTACTTCTCCATTCAGGAACGTATCGGCGGCACTAGCTATTTGTCGGATCTGAACGACGAGCTCATAAACATTTGGTCGATCGTCCGAAATGATCCGGAGAAACTGCTATTCGGGCTTCAGGCCTATCGCGGGCGCGACAGCGAGGAAGATTACTACTTGATCCGCGCAGCTTCGCCCACGGACCCCATCGCCCGAGCCGCCCGGTTCTTCTACCTCAATCAAACAGCATGGAATGGGCTGTGGCGCGTTAATCGGTGGGGGGTGTTCAACGTTCCTTGGGGAGCGCGTCCTTTTCGAGGGATAAGCACATCGGCGATACATGCCGCTTCCGATAGTCTCCGGAACGCGCAGATTTCGCATGCCGATTTTCGGACAGCCCTTCAGAGCGTTCGGGAAGGCGATCTTGTTTACCTCGATCCGCCTTACCTACCGGTGTCAGACACAAGTAAATTCAGTGGATATACCGGGAAGCGTTTCCGCCGGCCGGATCTGGAGGAGCTGTCCCAAATCACGCGCGAACTGAGTGAACGTAGGGTGCATTGGGTGATGTCCAACCGAGATACTCAAGACGTGCGAGACCTCTTTGGTCACGGAGAGATTATCCGCTTCACGACGAGACGCTCAGTTGCGGCGCAGAACAAGCGCGATATCGAGCCAAAGGATTCACCGGAGATGATCGTAGTGGGTGGTGCGCGTTGATTCGCCCGGTTCAGTCAATCTTCTTCTGGAATCTGAATCTCATCTCGGTCTTCAGGCCGATCTACGGTCGATTGGGAAATGCTGGCGGGTACACTAAAGACTTTCTCCAATCGCCAGGCGGACAGTATCCCGCAATCGATGTCGCCCTCGGCCGCACCGGGAGCCAAGTTGCCAGCGTTGAGTATCGTTGGCCTGGGGGCGCCGAACCAGAGGGAATCTGGCGCCAGTCGGCTGTTGCCGGCGACACGCGCGGACAACTCGCTTGGCCAACGAATCAACCTCCCGCACCGTGGCGAGTTGGCGATCCGACAACGGACTCAGTTGTAACTGTTTCCGGCAACCCAGCGCACCAAACGCCGTCGGCCGCCGACGCCGTCCATTCAGCGATCGTCGCAAGCAACGTGCGGCCATGGTTGGTCGCAGTGAAACTCGCGGATGAGGGAAATATTCTTCACCTACGAGTTTATCTCGAGAATCCGCCAGCGGGCCAAGAAGATCGCGCGCTTTCGACTGTGCCGGCCGCACTTCGGACACGGATCGCTGCGTTACCCTCCAATCAAGCGGGGGGCGTGCTTGAGGTTGGAAACCGGACGACGCCTCGCGCCTCTGAGCTCGTCGCGAAGATTCAAAGTGCCCTTACCCGTGATCCGAATGTGCTGCTGGTTGGACCGCCAGGCACAGGCAAGACTGTCGCGTTGGAAGACCTTCGCGCCCTTTATCAGGCCCAAATCTTTTTCGACCCAGACCTCTGGGAGGATGCGTGGAACGAGGGCTTGCAGGGTACTGGCCGCAAGGTCGTCTCCCTAGTTTTTCACCCATCGTATACCTACGAGAACTTCGTGGCAGGGCTTGTGCCCGCATCCGGCGGAAGCGGCTTCAGTCTGCAGACGCAGGCCGGCCCACTCTTGTCGATGGCCCATTGGGCTTCGTCACCGGGACGCGAGGGTCTCATTATTATCGACGAGTTCAATCGTGCTCCGGCGGCCGCGGTGTTCGGCGATACGATCGCTTTGCTCGACACAGAGAAGCGAGTGGGGAATGGCAATCCCGGCGCACGCATAGCTAGACCGTATCCGCGCCAGCCGATGGAAGTGGCTCAAGAATTCGCCCAACCCGGCAACGTCATTATTGTCCCAGAGCAGATTGCGTTGCCACGGTCGCTTGGGATCGTTGCGGCGATGAATAGTACCGACCGTTCTGTTGCGCCTCTTGATGCCGCCCTACGGCGAAGGTTTGCAATCATAAACGTGCCGCCCGATTATGAAGCCCTTGCACGTCATTGGGGCGCGAGTGTTCCTGACCTAGCGACCGCTCATACGCCGACGAACCCCTATTCGCTTGATGAACTCAAAGAGCTCGCGCTCAGACTACTGCTGACAATCAATCGGCGAATAGAACAGCTACTCGGCAGCGATTTTCTGCTCGGTCAGGCGTTATTGTGGCAGGTTAGCGGCACCGATGCAGGGGAGTTCGCAGTTTCGCTGGTTCGTGCTTTCGAAGAGAGGGTACTGGCCACGCTCAAGCTAACCTTTGTCGATCAAGACGAAGCGCTTAGCGCAGTCCTCAACGTTCCCATGCCGCCGAATCTAAGCCCACTGGGCACATGGCAGCAGCCTTCGGCCTCAATGGCGGGAGTCGCTTCGCAGCGATTGGTCCTGAATCAGCTTCTTAGCCAAGGCGACTGGATGGATCAGATTACCGCGCTGAGCACGATCCTAGAATAGGGATGACTTTCCAGAGGCCTATCGAGTGTGTTGAGGGTACCCCAGTAACGCTTGAGCTACGCGATTGCACCGCTCTCCGGCAGGCTACGCGCCGACTCCAGCGCGAGTTGAAGTTGCGGTTGCCAGCGCTCGCAGAAGACGAACGGGGCCTACGGATAACGAACCTCATCGGCATGGTGGAGTTATCCACCGGTACGGTGCTGCATGTACGGCCTAAGACCCAGCCGGGCGACGACTGGATAAGAAGTGTGCTCGCCTTGTTAGTTGGCGCCGATCCGGTTGACGCAGCAGGTGAACGCGCCGCGGGGTTATCTCAGGCGCGACCGGACTTGTTCGAGGCGCTTGCCGCCATCTACGCAGCACGTCTCGAACGAGCGCTCCACCGCGACGGTCCGATTCTCGTCATGCAGCGCGAAAGGCGGATGAGCGCCACTCTAGCTGGCAAGCTAGATGTGACTGCCTGGTCCCGACGGTTTCTGAGTCATCCAACTCAATTTCCTATCGAATCTAACCGCTTGGCTGCGGACAACGACTATTCCCGGGCTCTAGCGTTCGTTGCCGATCGCTTTGCAATCGGGGCACGCAGCTTAGTAACGAAGGCGCGGCTTGCGCGCGCAGCCGGATTGCTCCGGCCGGGGGTCGCGGTGCCTCACTCTGCACCTGCAGGAGCTGAGCTCAGACGGCTCCCACCACAGTGGGCCGTCTATTCTCCCGCTTGGAGCATCGCCTGTGCTGTCCTTGCTCGCCGATCTCTACTTGGCTCGGAACGTTCTCATGCAGGCATCTCGATCGCGATCGAGCCTTGGCCGTTGCTTGAACGGCTCCTCGTGCGTTCGATCAAAAGCGGCGCGGCTCAAGCACAACGCATCGGTCTCGCAGTCGCGGCTACCGGGCACCGCGAGCTGCGACTGCTGAGTTCTTTCGGGCCGGGCCCTCACGGGCATCGTTCTGCCGAACCAGATGGCATGCTGTTTGAGAATGGTTTGGCCTTGGCGACGTTTGAAGCGAAGTACCGTGATTACGATCCCGACGAGGGGCCGCTCCGCCATGAGATATTCCAAGCCTTGTCGGCCGCGCGAGCTGCAGGCGCTCACACTGCTGTGCTGGTCTATCCCGGAAGCTTCCCCACGGCGCGTTGGATGGTAGATCAGTCTGGTCCCAACCCCGCTCGGTTGTTCGCTGTAGGCTTGGAGATGTTCTCCTACGTTCCGGGCGGAGAAATGAGACGAGGTGAGGATCTGATGGAGCTGGTGACCTCTTAGCGACTTGCGCTCGGGCAACCAAACAGCGACAGTTTGACGATGTGGGGTTTGTGGGAGGATCTTTATCGCGCGAGCGAGGGCGACTTGGGTCGTCAAGATGCCCGCCGAGTTGCGAATCTGGCCATCGCTTTGCACATGAGCGAGACTCGCAGGAACAGTGATCAGTCAGCGTTTTTCGAGGATTTAGCGCGGGTCGCTGGCACTCTCGGGGGTGCGCTGCCTTTGCCAGCGGCGCTGGCTTTCATGATATGGACGCGGCTCAAGACCGAGCCGGTTGGAAATCCAACCTACGAACAAATAGACGAGTGGATCGAGGCCTTCCAGGCCGCAGACGGGTCCCGAAAGTCGCTCGGCGCTTACGCCACGCCTTCGGCTTTCAGCCACGTGCTCGCCCGCGAGACGCTGAAGCCTTTGCTCAACATGCCGCAGACCCACCGCATAGTTGATCCCGCAGCTGGGGCCGGCAGCTTGTTGCTCGCGGCACACCGCTGCATGGTAGATGCAGGGCATGATCCCGTTGCCACCGTCTACAATCTCCTCGGTGTCGAATTAGACCCAGCGGCTCGGGAGCTTTGCGTACTATTGCTGTGGCTGTCAGCGGGGCCTCAACGGACGAAGTTGGACCGGGTGGCGGCAAATATCCGAGTAGCCAACGCCGTCACCTTTGATTGGTCCGCGTTAGGTCCATTCGATGCCCTGTTGATGAACCCCCCCTGGGAGTCACTTCGTCAACGGCGGGATGAGCCCGAGCATGAGGAGGTGCGCGAGGCAACATTACGACGAATCCACCAGCCCGCGCCAGGCGCGGACGGTTTACCGCCCTTGTACACCATGCAAGGACGCGGTGACCGCAATCTATTCAAAATGTTCGCTGAGCTTGCGCCGCATTTGTTGCGCGAAGGCGGTCGCTTTGGAGCAGTGCTTCCAGCGGCGTTCGGTTCCGACGACGGCATGTCGGCTCTACGTGCGATGTATCTGACGCATCTTGCTCTCGAGCGTTGGACCAGCTTCGAGAATCGCGGCCGGTATTTCCAGATCGATTCCCGATTCAAATTCGGACTGTTAACGGGATCTCGCGCCGCTAACGGAACTACTGAGCTTGGAGTCTTGAGCTTCTGCACGCATCCGGAAGCCGTTGAAGCCCTGCATGTCACCTTGGATCGCGACGAACTGGCCGTCATCGGTGGCAAAGATCACATGATTCCAGAACTGACCTCTCGCACAGAGCGCGATGTGCTCAATGAGATGATCGCGGCTGGAACCCCGCTATTCGAGCACGGGCCGCTTGGCACCGTGAAGTATCGTCGAGAGGTCGATTTGACCATGGGGCGCCGAGCAGGACGATTCTGGCATGTCAACGAAGTAGCGATTGTCAAGAGCTGGGCAACTGAACAACTAAGCTTCGATCAAGGAAGCGACGTCGTGCCCGTGCTCGAGGGCAGGATGATAGCGCAGTATGATTGCTTCCAGAAAAGCTGGGTTTCTGGTCATGGCCGAACGGCGGTCTGGACGGAGAACGGCGAGCAGCCGCTGAACAAATGCCTGCCTCAGTATATGACCACCGCCCGTCAGGGGCCCGGCGCCAGGGTGGCTATCTGCGACGTGACATCGGCGACAAACACGCGAACCGTTCTTGCAGCTCTCGTGCCGCCGACGTGGGTATGCGGCAATACCGCTCCGGTTCTTGTCTTCGAGACGCAAACCCAAGCTCTAGCTGGTCTCGCAATCCTCAATTCGATGGTGTTCGACTGGTTCGCTCGACGCATCGTTGGCGGGCTTCACCTAAACAAGTTCTATCTGGCCCGCCTGACCTGGCCGCGTTTAACTGCAGACGAGATTGTACGGCTTGCCGAGTTAGCCGGCTCAATTGCGGCGCACTTTCCGCGCGGTTTGGTGCCATTTCGGCCTAGCAGGGACTCAAGATCCCTTGTCCGGATGCTCGCGGAGGTCGAGGTGCTAATTGCGCAGGCCTATGGCCTTGATAGTCCGCGGCTTGAGCAGATGTTCACGCCTGATCGTCGTGACCGACGTGGATTGTGGCGCTATTTCAGCGCAAGACCCATCAGCCGGGAAGTGGCAGTTTTGGCTATCGCCGATGTGACGCAATCGCCCGATCCGAAGACTACGCTGGCCGCTTAAGCATACGTTTCATCGCGCGCGGCTGAGGTTGCAGAGTTCTACATTTGTGCCGTCGGACTTAACGGCAAGGCTCACAACTAAACATCTGCAGCTAGGGGCGAGAGTTGCCGGATGCGTGTGGCTAACCGGTAGTCGACCTTGCTTTGAAATGAAGGACCGGTACGCTTGCCCTCCTCAATTTATGAAGCGGGGACCGGATGAAGGAGCCACGGAAATCAACAGTTGGAGAACTGTTTTCAGGCGACACCGAATATTTCGTCCCGAGGTATCAACGGGCCTTCGATTGGAAGGGAGACACGGAGGTCAGTGATCTTCTCCAGGATCTCTTCGCTGCAACTGATTCGAAGATAAACGACAACCTGTACTTAGGTCCCGTCATATTCGACGTGTCTGAGGAGAAGGCTACTACAAAAGTCGAAATCATCGATGGCCAGCAGAGGCTAACAACACTCTTACTGCTACTTATCGCGATGCGAGAGTATGCTCGAAAGCACCTACACGACGAGAGCGTCGCCCAATCGATTCAAAAACATATCTCAAATTCAGACGCGCTATCGGCGACCACAAGCCATCGACTGACACCATCACCCGTAATTGGACGAATTTTCCCTTTGATGAGCGATTACAGTTGGGACGGTAAATTTCCCACTTGGGTACAGGAAGGTCAAAAACGCGTTGGCATAAAGCGCGAGGCCAACCGTATTCGCTCAATCTACGACTTTTGTTACAAGCAGATTTCCGGGTTCACGGATGGCGATGGCATGCGTTTTAAGAATTTGGCGCGCCATCTGCGGGATAAGACATTCGTCGTTAAGATTGAAATCGAGGACCGTTCCGAGGCTTTCGAGGTATTCGAACGCACTAACGCCCGAGGTAAGGGTCTTGAAGTAGCTGACCTTCTGAAAAACTACATTTTTTCTAAGGAGGGTGATGTACTTTCTGATGATTTGGATCAACTTTGGGACAACACCACTGAGTCGTTCGGTGGATCGCAGCTTAAGGGGTTGAAGCAGTTCTGGATTTCTCGTTCTGGAAAGGTCAATGCGCGAGATCTCTACCGCAGTATCAGGCTATACGCCGACGAGTTGGGTATAAACGGCTTCTTGTCAGAGCTGAGCGAATTCTCTTCGTTTTACGCTGCGTATAACTCCGACGATAGTGACCTTCTCCGATCATGGCTTCTGGGTATCGGCTTTCCAAAAGAAAGCATGCTCATTGAGGAATTCCGTAGATCTATAGGGGTCCTGAAGCTATTCAATATCACGCAGACTGTTCCGCTCGTGTTCTCTGCCTGCCGTGCGCTTCGGCTTACGGCAGGAGATAAGGTTGATGCGAAACGACTTCTCAGCTTGCTGCGTTCGCTTGAGTACTTTCACTTTGTAAACAATAAAGTTGGCGGTCGCATCGGTAACGAAACTGAACAGGCGTATGCCAGGTTCAGTGAGAAAATCTATCATGATGCGACGCTTCAAGCTTTGCCAGAAGTTATCGGCTGGTTTGGCGAAACAATGTTGAATCGGGACGAGTTTGTAGCGAGTTTCTCTAGTTTGTCTTATGAAAATAAGGCCGACCGTAGTATAATAAGGTACGTTTTTGACCGCATCGTGAATAATGGTGTCAAAGATGGTCAGTCGATTGATCTTCTGGACCTTAAGGCAGCACACCAGGGAGTACGTGCTAGCTACGACATTGAGCATCTCACCGCACAGGCGTTCATCACTGATGATGAGTCATTTGAGGTGTATCACTCCGTAGGAAATCTAATCGTTATTCCGAAACAAATAAATGGTATACTTGGAAACAAGACTTTCGAGCAGAAGATGGCGGTGCTGCGAGAGCCACATAAGTTCGACAACAATATCAAAAATGTTCCCAGCTACCTCCAGCAGTTCGTAGCAGAGTACGGCGAGAAGGATTGGTCGGAAGAAGGGATCCGGGATCGTGCACAGCGGCTAGCGGAGGAGTCTTACCTCATCGCCTCCACGACTTCGCAGTACAAATGAGGGTGCGACTATTGATGAACGAGCAGCCGCTTGGCCGGTTGGCACTGCCGCGGCGGCTATGAACCAAGTGCGCACAGCGGATGTATCACCGCTGACGCTTTAAGGCTGTTGTAGTGATTCTGATGCCGAAGGATGAGGGAACGTGGCGCGTAAGGCAAAAGAAACCAAACGATCGAAGCGCGGCCAGCCGCCCTTGGACAAACGCTTCACGTTCTTGGGGGATGGCGCGCCCGCGACCGATCGCAAGGCGCTGCGATCTACCCTCTACCCCGTGCTCGACAAGGTTTCCGGGTTCGAGCGCAATCTCAAACTCTGGCGCAAGACGGGCTCCCCCGTGGACGACGATTTGCGCGAACTCTGGCTTCATGAAATGCGGCAGGTTCAGCGGGTCATGTCCTACGCCGGCGCGCGCGAAGTCATCGTCGATATCCTCGAATTCGTCGAAGATCCCGAGGAATTCGGGGTGCTTTTGGAGCATGTCGGTCAGTCCCTGACAACCAAACTGCTGTACGTTTCGCGCCAGCACTGGCTGAACAACCTCGCGGCGCCACGATCGCGGACGTTGTTCTGGAAGAACATTCGCCGCCTCGCCGACGCTCTCGGCATCGTTCACGCTCAGGGCCTCGTCCACGGCCAGATCTCGACGGATTCGGTGATGACCGAAGCGTCCGAGGAGCCGGATTTTCAGCTAACCGGCTTCGAGTGGAGCCTGTGGCTGACCGCCGACAAGGCGGATCGCGCGCATGCCAAGCTGAACCCGACCGGACAGGCTTCGCGCGCAGATCGTTATTCGTTCGCCGAGGATTGGAAAGCTTTGGGCCGAGTGATCGCCCAGTGTCTCGACGCTACCGTTCGAGCGTCTGGGGAAGTGCAGCCGCTCGGAAAAAGCGAGACCCCAATCGCGCTCGGCACGTCCGAACGCCTTTTGCTCAAGAAGCTCGTCGCCCCTACCCGTTTCGACAATCTCGATGCGCTGACGATCGGCAAGTCAATCGACGACATCGTCACCGACGTCGCCAGAACCGGCTCGTCGCGAGCCGGCACCTTCATCCTCGTGTTCGACCAGAGAACGAAGCTCGCCGACGCGGTCTACGAAGCGACCAACGGCGAGATTCCGACCGACGAATATCCAGCGCAACTCGACTGGGTTCGAGCGGACCTAGACAGCAATCCAGTTCTGCTGGTTCCGCGGGAGTTCGACGCCGAGCGAAGTCACCTGAGTCTAGTGACGGCGAACATGGTCTACGGCCTTGGTCCGCTGCGCGACGATGGTGTCCCCCTTTGGGATATCGCCGTCTGCCGAGCCATCGAAACGCGCAAGGACAAGCTTCGGATTGGCGAAAGTGACGAGCACGATCTCGTGCAGCCGATCAAGGTCGCAACTGGTGTGCGCGACGCTAAAGAGACCAAGTCGAGAATCGGTCCCGATGTCCTCGATTGGAGCGCGTTCGCGGGCAAAAACCGCGCGTCTGGCAAACCGGACCGCACAGAACGCGTCCGCCAGGCTCTAGTCCTAATTCAGGTCATCGAAGCCGTCGTAAAGGCACTCGAAGTTTATCCGATCGAGATCCTCCGGACCGAGCGCCACGGCGGCCGACGCTACGGCCTCCTCCGAGCAGATCCCGACAATGAGCGCGACAAGATCGCTCGGAAATTGCGCCTGACAGACACTGCGGCGGCGCTAAAACGCCTGTTCGAGGACGAGCATCGTGACGCCGACGCAAAGTGGCGTCTTTCCCAGTCGGCGAGCCTGGGGTCAGGCCGGACGAACGACGTCGTCGTCACCTTTGTTGATATGGACGAAGACCGCGGCCGGCGTGCATTCCGCTTCGAGCTCGACGATGAACTTCCCAAGGAAGGACCGCTCTTCCTCCGTCCTGAGCGCGATTCCGGCACCGAAGGCGTGATCACCCGGCGGCTGCGGAACATCAAGGCCCTGGCGACCCGCGTGGACCTTGCAGAGATGCTTGATGATGCCTGGCGGGTACGCCGGGCGAGCCGAGACACTCTCGACGAGAAGCAGCAGTCCGACATCTTTTTCCAGGATTTGGATCAGCCTAAGCGCGACGCGCTGTTGGGCTTATGGTCGACGCTTCCGTCCTATTTCGTGGTTGGCCCGCCTGGCGTCGGCAAGACCCGGCTAGCAACGGAAACCGTGCGCCGCCGCTTCGAAAACGACCGCTCGACCCGTCTCCTGATTACTGCGCAAGGCCACGATGCGCTCGATCATTTGCAGGACGAAGTACGCAATACGCTTAAGGAAAATCGCCTCGATGACGTGATCCTCGTTCGCTCGAGCGCGCCCGAAAGGCGGCTCACGAGCGACGAAGACTTGCACAAGATCGCGGTCGATTATCTCGAAGCCTTGTCGCTGAGCCCCCTGACTGCTGCAGCCCCCGCACCTTTGCGAGACCGCGTCCATGCCCTTGCAACAGCGGCCAAGAGGATCAAGCGACCCAAGGATGCCACCGACAAGGAGGACCGGCGCGACCTTAGCGCATTTCTCAGCCTCATTCTCGACGCCGCAAATGTGGTGATCTCGACCGCCAACTCGGCAGATATCGAGCGCCTCGTCGAAGCCCGTGAGCAGTTCGACTGGGTCATCGTCGAAGAGGCCGCAAAAGCAACCGGCCCCGAGCTGGTGGGAGCCTTGATGCTATCCGGACGACGTTTGCTCATCGGCGACCACCACCAGCTTCCACCTTTCGAAGCCGACCGCCTCGTTAGGATACTCCTGGACCACGGACTGGTCGCCAAGGCGATCGAACTTGCCGACCAATATGTCGGCCCCCTGATGCGCGACGGGGAAATCGCCGAACTCCAGCAAATCGCCCGCGACGACGATGGTCTTCGCGAAGTGGCCGATCTTGCCTTGCGGCTATTCGAGCCCTTTCGGTCAATAGTCGACGAGGATGAGCGCCGACTTCAAGCCAATTCCAACCATCGCCAGGTTTCGTCGATCTTGTCCCAGCAACGGCGGATGGATCCGGCGATTGCCAAGATCGTGTCCGAGGCGTTCTACGAAGGCAGGCTCGCGACGTTCGAGAAGCGCGCCCAAGCGGCTGAAACAGAATCCCTGCCGTTCGAAGTGCTTGAGCCTTTGCCCGCGGCACCGGTCGTTGTCATCGATTTTCCGCACGTCAGCACCACTGGAAAGGGAGCGCACGCCGAAGCCGCCCGGCCCCGATGGCACAATCCCGCCGAAGTCCGCTCGGTATGCGATGTGCTTCGTCACGTCCGCGCGCGACAAGGCGACAAAAGGCCGACGCTCGCGGTCCTGTCCTTTTACAAGGCTCAGGTCGAGCGCCTCAGCGAACAGATCGATGCGGGCATCAAGGACGGTTCGCTCGCCCACCTCAGTGAATTCGCATCGGTAATGCATGGCGGTAAATGGGTCAGCACCGTCGACGGATTTCAGGGCAACGAAGCCGACCTCATCATCCTATCACTCGTTCGGAACAACCCGGGGACGGGCACCAAAGCGCTTGGCTTCCTCAAGGACAAGCGCCGCATGAATGTCGCGCTCAGCCGTGCGAAATCGAAACTGGTGATCGTTGGCAGCCTTGATTTCCTCAGCGAGGCTGTACGCGGCGTCAATCCGGACGCGGGCGACCACGATCTGTCGTTCCTAACGGTTATGGCCGAAACGATCGGCAACCTCCAAACGCTCAAACGAGGCCCGGGCTTCTGCGCGGAACGCCGGTCGCCTGAAACTTTGAAACCGGCGGGCAAGGCATGCTGATCGCCATCCCCGCCTTTCGACTGTCCTGCAAGGTTGGCATCGACAAGGGCCGGTCCTGGAGCGCACTCGACGAACTCATCCTGTGGGAACTGGCGCGCGAGCCCCGCTCGATTGGCCAGCTGCGCATGCGCGCCAATCTGCCAAGACAACTGATTGTCGCCTCAATCGCGCGACTGATGCGTTTCCGGCTGATCGAACTCGCAATCAACAGTAATCGCGCGGCCTTCAAGGCGAGCCCTTACGGCTCGGATATCGTCTCAAGCGGTCGGGGGCTGCCCTTCTTCCCGAAGCGCGACCTTCGCCGGGTCAGCTTTGTCATTGAGCAGGCGACTGGCGCATTCTTCAACACCTCTCAACTTCGCATGCGTTCCGCCTCCGCGCTCAGGCGGGAGCCCGATCAGGATATTCGGACGATCGTTGTCGAAGGAGGCGGCCCTTCAATGACTGTCGAGGCGAACCTCGCCCGTTTGTCGCAATTGGCTGCTCGCGGCTGGGAAGAACAGGTTGCCCTCGTTGTCGGACGCACGGCGACGCTTTCACCGGAATTCATGGTGATCAGGGTCGTCGACAACGTTCCACGCAACATCCCTGAAACGGCATCGGCGACGCTTCGCGCGATAATCGACGAGGCCATCGCGCGGCCCGCCGGAACGACTAAAGTGCAAGTCAGCTATGTCGGCGAAAAGCCGGAGCCAGATCTCGCGCCTCAAGTGCACGAATGCCAGTTCGATTTGCAGGATCTGATCATTGGCGGGTCCGCACAGCGCGCTTGCCTGAAGGCCATCCTCGACTCCGCGGCCAGCCGCGTCATCATCCACTCGACCTTTCTTGATCACCGCAGGTTCAAGGATCTGCTCACCGACATTCGCGCTGCCTGTATTCGCGGCGTGAACTTCGATCTTCTGTGGGGCGCTGAAACGCTCGACCAGGACGAAGAGGAAAACCGCAACAGCAAGTCGGCGGTGGAAATCATGAAAATCGTCCGAGAGGACCCCGACCTTGCTCGCCGCTTCCAGGTGCACATGCGAAGCACTTGGTCGCACGCCAAACTGCTGCTGGCAGACACGCTCGAGGGGGACTGGAACGCTGCCGTGGGTTCTTGCAATTGGCTTTCATCGCCGTTCCAAGCGACCGAACTGACCGCTGTCCTGCGAGACCCCGCCGTGGTTGCCGACGTTGCCAGCGCTCTACAACGGCTGGTCGGCCGCCGCGGTCTCTCCGATGACATCGCCAACGAGATGGGCATTGTCGCGCGAGAACTTAGGGCGCGGCCACGGCGTGGTGGACCGGCGCGGATCTCACTTCTAACCGGCGACCGTCACGACATTTTGATGCGTGAAGTCAGCGGCAAAGCGACATCGCGCATCGATGTCGGCAGCAACCGCCTCGGTTCGACCGCGCGCCCTGGCGTCGTGCTGCAGGGCGAAGCGGCGGCGCGCCGGGGACTGATCGACTTTCGGCTGTTGTACACGATCCCCTCGGGCCCCCTCAAAAACCGGCATGCCCGCAAGCTTGCCGAAGAGGCAGCGGCCAATGGCCTCCGATTGATCAAGACCCCAACAGTGCCCTTACACGCAAAGTATATCGCCTGGGACAATGACGATCTCGCGCTCACCAGTCTCAATTGGGCATCCGCCGCCTCCGACCTCGATAATCCTCAGGCCGACATCGGGGTTCATATTCATCAGAAGGGTATCGCCTCTCACACGATGACAGTCATCGAGGCCATTCACCCGGAACTCAGCCGTTTCGCGGCGACGGAGAGCGGCCGGAGCGGCGAGGGGACATAAAACGCCTCCCGCATGCTCCCGTTGGGTACGCCATGACGACACATTGTCGGAAGCGGCTTTTTGAGCCGAAAATTTGGTGCGCGCACCGACCATCACATTTGGGCACAGTTGGCGGGTGGTGCCGGGGGGTCGGGCCGCATTTGCCATCGGGTCAACGAGACGACGGGAAGTGTATCGAAGCGCGATAAGCTGGAGATAGCCGGAGGGCCGCAACGATCCCATCCGACGACTAGCGTCTAAGGTCGTCCAAAGCCGTATATTTGACAGATATTTGATGCTTTGGCGCTGCTATCGACTAAATCCTTGATTTCGCTGGTGACCCCTACGGGACTCGAACCCGTGTTTTCGCCGTGAGAGGGCGACGTCCTAGACCGCTAGACGAAGGGGCCTTCCTCGAAGGCGTCGGGCATATGTGGGCAGACGCCCGTCGAGTCAATCTCGGGTGGAATCGCGC
>DASSFK010000008.1:0-3715 GCA_035694565.1 Sphingomicrobium sp. | reverse complement strand
CCCCGACCGGCGAGCCGATTCCCGCTTCGCTACGTTGGCGACGACGGCTGCAATGCTCGTCGCGGCAGCGGCATGTCTGGCGCTTCCCGGTTGGTCGCTCGCTCCTGTCGTCGCTTTGCTTGGGCTCGGGCTGCTCGCTCTCGGCCTGTGGTCAGAGGACCCACGCCTGGAGACCAGCGCCTGGATCTTCGGCGGGTCGAGTGTTCTGTTACTAACGGTCGGCGATCACGTGTTCGAGGAGTTTGGCCGCCTGTTCGGGTTCGGGGCGCCCGTCGACCTGGTGACCGCCCTGGCGAGATGGAGCGTGCTTGCGTGTGTCGCCGCCATCTACGCCCTCAAGTGCCCGACCAAGGCTTCCAGGAGAAATTCGCAGATCGCCGCCGCAATCCTTGGTTACGGTGCCTTCGGCCAGCTCCCGCTCGGGAATGCGCTTCCGTTGGTGCCGGCCGTCGCCCTCGCGGCACTCGCCTATCTGTCGCGCAGAGATGGTCGCGATTCCCTGCTGCCCGCAATGGCGACGCTACTCGGCATCAGCTTCCTCTGGGCCGCGTTGCCGCTGGCCCAGTGGGCCCTGGCCGGAATCGAGTCCCTGTTCGGCAACCCCGTGCTCGTGACCGAGCTGCCGCAGGTTCGGGAGACGGCCCTGAGGCTCCTCGCGCCGGCCGCACTGATCGGACTGAGCTGGAAGCTGACAGAACCGGTGCTCAAGCGTGAGGATCGTCGCCTTGCACTCACATTGGCTCTGGGAATCGCAGCGACCGGCCTGCACGTCCTGTTCAAGCAAATTTGGTCCATCGGAGATGCCCCACAGTTCGTCGGGCTGGGCCTCGCCGAGCGCACCGGCTGGGAAGCGCTGCTGTTGACTGGAGCAATCTTGGCCTGGCGGTTCGGGAAGGAGCGAATTGCCATTTCGCTAAGCCTTGCGGGTCTCGCCCATTTCGCCTGGTACACGATGATCCTCCACAACCCGCTGTGGGCGGAGCAGGCGGTCGGCAAACTGCCCGTCTTCAACCTGTTGCTGCCGGCTTACGCCATTCCGCTCGCAGCCATGTGGGTCCTCGAGCGGCGGCAGCTGCCGCAAGTCGTGAACAGGCTCGTTTCAGTCGCGCCGATGGTCCTGATCTTCCTGTTCGCTTTCTCCAGTCTCCGGCAGCTGTTCCATGGCTCGATCCTGACGGTTCATGGGCTGACCGACTGGGAAGACATCTGTCGCTCCATCGTGGCCATTTTACTGGCGGTTGGTTTCCTGGTCTGGGGGATCGTAAGAGAGCTGCGCGACTGGCGCATTGCGTCCCTCGCGATCATGATCGTCGCGGTCGCGAAAGTCTTCCTGCTCGATGCGTCGGGCCTCGACGGGCTGCTTCGCATCGGATCGTTCATTGCTCTTGGGCTGAGCCTGATCGGGATCGGCTGGCTTTACAGCCGGTTCCTCGGCGATGGCCGAAACGGCGAATCCCTGGCCGCGGCCGTCTAGCGCCGGTCGAAAAGTTACAACGGACGGCGGGGCGGCCGCAAAGGCCGCCCCGAGGCCTTAAATCACCAAACCTTCACGCGCTTGTCGGGCGCGAGGTAGAGCTTCTCGCCTTCCTTGACGTTGAACGCCCCGTACCACGGGTCGAGGTTGCGGACGGTCTGCGCCCGGAAGTTGCCCGGGGCATGGCCGTCGGTCGCGATCCGCTGGCGGAGTTGCTCGTCGCGCATCTTGGTCGCCCAGGCCTGTCCGTAGGCGATGAAGAAGCGCTGGTCGCCGCTGTAGCCCTGGATGGCCGGAGCTTCCTTGCCGTTCAGCGAGTGCTTGTACGCTTCGTAGGCCGCGGCAAGGCCGGCGACGTCGGCGATATTCTCACCAAGCGTCAGCTTGCCGTTCACGTGCAGGCCCGGAAGCGCTTCGTACGCATCGTATTGCGCGGCGAGCGCGTCACCCGCCTGCTGAAAGCGCTTGAAGTCCGCCGGGGTCCACCAGTTACGAAGAGCGCCGGTGGAATCGAACAGGGCGCCGTTGTTGTCGAAGCTGTGGCTGATCTCATGCCCGATCACGGAGCCGATCGCGCCATAGTTGAACGCCGGATCCGCCTTCGGATCGAAGAACGGCCGCTGTAGAATCGCAGCCGGGAAGTTCAGCGCATTTTGTACCGGAAGGTTGACCGCGTTCACCAGCTGCGGCGGCATCCACCATTCGGCACGATCCATCGGCTTGCCGATCTTTGAGATCTGGTGGCGGTACTCCGCGAGGCTCGCGTTCTTCTGGTTGGCGTAGGCGTCAGTGCCGATGGTCAGCGACGAATAGTCGCGCCAGGTATCGGGATATCCGACGCCGACGACGATGGATTTCACCTTCTTCAGCGCTTCCGCCTTGGTCGACGGAGCCATCCAGTCGAGGGCCTCGACGCGCCTTGCGAACGCCGCCTTGATCTCCTCGACCATCTTCTGGATTTCGGCTTTGGACGAGGCAGGGAAGTACTTGTCGACGTAGGCCTTTCCGACCGCATCAGGAAGCGCGAAGCTCACGGCGTTCATGGCGAGCTGGTCGCGCGGACGCTCCTTCGGTGTTCCCGACAGAGCGGTGCCGTTGAAAGCGAAGCTGGCATCGCGGAACGGCTTCGGAAGCACGGCCGCCTGCTGGTTCAGCGTGTGGAAGACGAGCCAGTCCTTCCACGCCTGGATCGGCTCGGAGCCAACAAGCGCCGACAGCTTCGGAATTGCGGTCGAATGATAGGCTTGGAATTTCTGCGCCGACCCGAGCTGCGCGGCGTCGAGCAGCGCGGTCCAGTCGATTCCGGGAGCGTTCTTCTCCAGCTCCGCGCGGGTCCACACCTTGGCGCCCTTGGCGAAGTCCTCGCTCTCTTCACGCGTGGCGTGGGCGCGGGCGATCTTGGTCTCCAGGTCCAGGATGCGCTGCGCGGAACCCTGCGGGTCCGGGTAGTTGGCGAGCGTCAGGATCTTCTGGACGTAGGCGCGATATTTGTTGCGCAGGTCGGCCATCTTGGCGTCGCCGCTCAAATAATATTCGCGCTCGGGAAGGCCGATCCCTCCCTGCATGATGTAGGGGAGGGTCTCTCCCGGCGTGTTCAGGCCCTGCGTGACGAAGATGCCGAATAGATTCTCGGTCTGGAAGTTCGTCGCGTTCAGCGGGTCGGTGTCGGCGCGCAGCGTTCCGCCGATCGCGGCGCTCAGCGCCTTCTTGTCGGCGATCCGGCCGATCGCGTCGAGATCGGCCTTGGCGGGATTCAGACCTGCTTTGTCGATTGCGTCGGTGTTCAGATAGGCGCTGTAATAGTTCGTGATACGGCCCTCGTTCGAGCTCGCATCCGGGTTCGTCTTGATCAGATCGGCCAGGAGTTCCTTGGTCTGCTTCTCACGCTGCTGATCGGCGATGTAGAAGGCGCCGATGCTCGACCGGTCCTCGGGGATCGGCGTGTTCTTGACCCAGCCGCCGTTCGTGAAGGCGAAGAAGTCGTCCCCGGGCTTAACCGACGTGTCCATCGACGCCGGCACGATGCCGAGCTCGGTTCCTTGGACCGTGGAGCCCTGTTCATTGCCGCTGTCTGCTTGTTGGCAGGCGGAAAGCGAGAGTGCGAAAGCAGACGCGACGAGAAGCAACTTTGAACGGTTCATTCCAGGCCTTTCGTGGGGTTTTGCCAACCGCTGCCGCAGCAGCTAGGCGGGCGCAGGGATTTTTCGACCAACGGACCTACACAGGGCATGAGCGCACCAA
>DASSFK010000007.1:0-7193 GCA_035694565.1 Sphingomicrobium sp. | reverse complement strand
GCGATCGTCGCCAAACCCGACGAGTTTCCGCGCGACGTCGATCCGCGCCTCGGTCTCTACAAGACGTTCCACGCCATCTGGTCGACCGCCAATGTCGAAGAGGGCGAGGAGCCGAGCCAGGATTATTCCGGAGCGGAAGGGATCGCCCAGGCGCGCCTGTCGCGGATCACGCCCTTGTCCCGCCAGGCGCTGCTCCTGACTTCGCTCGAAGGATTTTCGTCGGACGACGCCGCTTATCTGATCGGCGCCTCGCCCGAGGACGTCGACTCGCTCGTCGCCGAAGCGCTCAGCGAGATCGAGCGCCAGACGCTCGCCGACGTGCTCATCATCGAGGACGAGCCGATCATCGCGATGGATATCGAAACGATCGTCCGCGACCTCGGCCATAATGTCACCGGAGTCGCGGTCACCCGCGACGAAGCGGTCACCCAGGCTCGCCAGCATCCGCCGGGCCTGGTTCTCGCCGACATCCAGCTCGCCGACGATTCGAGCGGAATCGATGCGGTGAAGGACATTCTCGCCGAGTTCTCCGTCCCGGTGATTTTCATCACGGCGTTCCCCGAGCGCCTGTTGACGGGGACCCGTCCGGAACCCACTTTCCTCATCACCAAGCCGTTCCAGCGGTCCACGGTGAAGGCGGCCATCGCGCAGGCGCTGTTCTTCGACGCGGCAACCGTACCCGCCTGAGGTCCAGCCGTAACGCTTGCGGAACATGGGCTTCAACAGCGCGTTGGCCCATGGAACGCTTGGCTTGAGAGACTGATGACCGACGAGAGACGAGAGCAGGTTACCACGACCGAAGCGCGCGCGGCATCGACACCGCACGTCACGCGCTATGTTCTCGGGATTTCGTTGGCGCTGGTGGTGCTGCTGTTCGCGATCATTTACCTGGTCGCGGCGACTTAGGACCGCAATCGTCATTCTCTAAAGCATTTGCGTCCGGTTCATGTTCGGGACCGGATAACCCTTGTTCCAACCGGGTGGGGATTAGTGGCCGAAGACCAAGATCAACAGGTGGCTCCCGCGACGGACGCGGCCGGAGACCCGGTTCCGCTGGCCGATCCGGAGTTCAAGGAACAGCTCGCGGCCGTCATTCCGCACCTGCGCGCGTTCGGGCGCTCGCTTTCGGGCAGCCGCGACCTCGCCGACGATCTGGTGCAGGAGACCTTACTCAAGGCGTGGGCCGCGCGAAAGCGGTTCCAGGCCGGGACCAACATGCGCGCCTGGACCTTCATCATCTTGCGCAACCTGTTCCTGAGCCAGATGCGCCGGGCCCGCTTCAAGGGCGAATGGGACGATCTCACCGCATCGAAGATCCTGGCCGCTCCGGCGAGCCAGGACCGGCACATCGAGCTCAGCGACATGCAGCGCGCGCTGATGCACCTGCCGCAGCCGCAGCGCGAGGCCCTGATCCTCGTCGGCGCCGGCGGTTTCGCCTATGAAGAAGCGGCCGAGATCTGCGGCTGCGCCGTCGGAACGATCAAGAGCCGGGTCGCCCGCGGCCGAGTCGCTCTCGAGACCCTGTTGAGCAGCGGCAAGCTTCCCTCGCGAAGGCAGCACAAGACCGACCCCAACAAGTCGGCGCTCCAGACGATCATGGGGGAAGTCGACGACCTCAGCCGCGACCACGAGGCCGGACGCTAGTTCAAGCGCCGCAAGAGGTCGGAAAGATCGCGCTCGCACGGGTCGTCGTTCACCGGAGAAAAGGCTCTCCGGAGTGCGGCCGTGATGCCGGCATGTGCTGGCGGAATATCGACGCGGATAACTCTGCGGTCCATGTTGACTTCCGACGCACCATTGGATCGACGATCCGAATCCATGGTCCGATATGAACGACCGACCGCCCCGGAGGTTTCGCTGGAACTGCCAAATCCGCGACAAACGGCCTTGACGCCGGCACCCGCCGACAAGGCCGTTCGGCAAGATGCCCTTTCGCGCGCCCACCAATATTCTCCCTTCCTGAGAGACACTTCGGCAGCCTTCCCGGAGCTTCCTCGATTGTTCGTCGAAAAGGGGAGCGAGGCGGCCGTCGAGGCGGCCCTCGCCGCCACGGGCGAGACCGTCGAAGCCGAGTTGCGGCGCAAGCGCTCGGGGGTCGCGCTGACCGTCGCGCTCGGCGACCTCGCCGGCGAACTGAGCTTCGAGCGGGCCACTCGATATCTGTCCGATTTCGCCGATTGGGCGATCGAGAAGGCCCTGGCGACGGCGCTGGCCGAGCGCGTGCCCGACGCCGGGCTGCGCGGAATCACCGTGCTCGCACTGGGAAAATTGGGAAGCCGCGAGCTCAACTATTCGTCGGACGTCGACCTGCTCGTGCTGTTCGATCCCGACACCATGCCGAAGCGGGAGCGCGACGACCGTTCGGAAGCCGCCGTTCGGATCGGCCGGCGGATGATCGAGCTTCTTCAGAAGCGTACCGCCGACGGCTATGTCCAGAGGGTCGACCTGAGGCTCCGGCCGTCGCCCGAAGTCACTCCCATTGTCCTTCCGATCAATGCGGCCATTTCCCATTACGAATCGTCCGCGCTCCCATGGGAACGCGCGGCCTTCATCCGGGCCCGGGTCTGCGCCGGCGACCGCGAGCTCGGCGAGCAGTTCCTCAAGGCCATCCAGCCGTTCGTCTGGCGGCGCTCGCTCGATTTCGGAGTGATCGAGGAAGTGCGCGAAATCTCCGCCCGGATCCGCGACCATTTCGCGCAAGGGGCAAGGCTCGGCCCCGGTTTCGACCTGAAGCGCGGCCGCGGCGGAATCCGCGAGGTCGAGTTCTTCGCGCAGATCCAGCAGATGATCCATGGCGGCCGGCAATTGTCGGTTCGTGCATCCGCCACCCTCGACGCCCTGGACGCGCTCATCAGGGCCGATCGGATCGACCCGAAGGATGCCGAGGCCCTCGCCGCCGCCTACCGGGTGCTTCGGACCGTCGAACACCGGGTCCAGATGATCGACGACGCCCAGACCCACCTGCTTCCCCTCGACAGGGAAAAGCTCGACCATGTGGCGAGGCTCCACGGCGTCGAGGACGGGGATCGGCTGATCGCATTGCTCCAGCCGCACGTCGAGCGCGCCGAGGCGCTGTTCAACTCGCTCGCCCCGGACCGCGAGGGCCGGCTTTCCAACGACCCCGACATCCTTCTCGACGAGCTTGCATCCATGGGGTTTGCGGACCCGGCGGTCGCTCTCAAACGGATCGCCGACTGGCGGTCGGGAAAGGCGCGATCGCTGCGGTCGCCGGCGGCCAGGACCGCGTTCGAGGCGATGCTCCCTCCGCTGCTCCGCGAGATCGCGTCGGGGCCCGATCCCGAGCGCGCGCTCAACCATCTGTCGGACATCGTCGAGCGGCTTTCGAGCGGGATCAATCTCTACCGGCTGCTCGAGGCCCGGCCTCAGCTCGCGCGGCATCTGGCGCTGATCCTCGCCCACGCGCCGCCGCTTGCCGACATGCTGGCGCGGCGTCCCGACCTGCTCGACGGACTCATCGACGAATCCAGTTTCGCCCTTCCGCCGGAGCCCGGCACGATGGCGGGAAGGCTGTGGGCGGCGATGGACGGGGAGCCCTATGATCGCGCACTCGACCGCTCGCGGCGGCTGATCGCGGAGCGCCGCTTTGCGCTGGGCGTCCAGCTGATCGCGGCCCACGCCGATCCGCTCGACCTCGCCATGGGCTACAGCAATGTCGCCGAGGGCACGATCGTCGCCATGGCCGACCTCGCGTCCGACGAGTTCGCCAAGGCGCACGGCCGGATCGAGGGCGGCGAGCTGATGATCCTCGCCCTGGGACGCCTCGGCGGCCGGGCTCTGACCCACGCCTCCGACCTCGACATCATCTACGTCTATGACGCGCCCGAAGGCGCGATGTCGGACGGGGATAAGCCGCTCAGCGCGACGGACTATTACAACCGCCTCGCCAACCGGGTGACCGCGGCGATCAGCGTCCCGACCGCGGCTGGGCCGCTTTACGACGTCGATACCCGCCTGAGGCCCCAGGGCGGCGAAGGCATGCTCGCAGTCTCATTGGAGGGCTTTCTCAACTACCAGCGCAACGAGGCCTGGACCTGGGAGCACATGGCCCTGTGCCGTGCCCGGCCGATCTACGGCTCCGAGGGCAAACGCTCGCGGATGGAAGAGGCGATCCGGTCGATCCTTTCCGGGGCGCACGACCCGTCCAAGGTTCGCGCCGACGCAACCAAGATGCGCGAGGACATGGCGCGTCACAAGAAACCGTCCGGACCGCTCGACATCAAGCTCGGCCCCGGCGGCCTCGTCGACCTCGAGTTCGCCGTCCACACCCTGCAGCTGGTGAGCGGGAAGGGGCTCGACCCGCGCCTGGAGCATGCGATCGAGGGCCTCGCGGCCGAAGGCCTGCTCGATCCGGGCTACGATCCCGACCTCCGACTCCTCAGCCGGATGCTGGTCGTGATGCGGCTGGTCGCGCCCGACAGCAACGAGCCGTCCGAAAAGTCCCGGGCGCTGGTGGCGGCTTTGTGCGGACACGAGACCTGGGACTCCCTCCTTGCGGCTCATGACGAGGCACGGCAGAGGATCGCGATGCTCTGGAAATCGGTGAGGGAAGCGCAATGATCAACGAAGGCGACAAGGCTCCGGCGCTCAAGCTGGCGACGAACGAGGGAAGCACCGTCGATCTGTCCTCGCCGGGCCAGCCGCTCGTGCTCTATTTCTACCCGAAGGACGACACCTCGGGCTGCACCAGGGAGGCGCAGGACTTCACCGAGCTTGCCGGTGAATTCAAGAAGGCTGGCGTCAAGGTCGTCGGAGTCTCGCGCGATCCGATGAAGAAGCACGAGAAGTTCATCAGCAAATATGATCTCGCGGTTCCCCTCGCCTCGGACGAGGACGGCACGATCTCCGACGCCTTCGGCACCTGGGTCGAAAAATCGATGTACGGCCGAAAATATATGGGCATGGAGCGCGCCACCTACCTGATCGGCGCCGACGGCAGGATTCTCCGGGCCTGGCGCAAGGTGAAGGTCCCGGGCCATGCGCAGGACGTGCTCAAGGCCGCCCGCTGATTTGAAATGACGGGGCGCGGATGATAGCGCGCCTTTCAAGATCCATCAGGAGCCTCTCCTTGGCCGAGTTTCGCCTTCCGAAGAACAGCCGCATCACCAAGGGCCGGACGTTTCCGGCGGAGGACGGGAAGCGGCTGAGGACGTTCAGGATCTACCGCTACGATCCGGACACGGACCATAATCCGCGGATCGACAGCTACACCCTCGACCTCGACAAGACCGGCCCGATGGTTCTCGACGCGCTCATTCGAATCAAGAACGAAGTCGATTCCACGCTCACCTTCCGCCGCTCCTGCCGCGAAGGCATTTGCGGATCCTGCTCGATGAACATGGACGGTCGCAACGGCCTCGCCTGCACCACCGCGATCGAGGACATCAAGGGCGACGTGAAGATCACGCCGCTGCCGCACATGGAGGTGGTGAAGGACCTCGTTCCGGACCTGACCCACGCCTACGCGCAATATTCGTCGATCCAGCCGTGGCTGAAGACCGTGACTCCGGCCCCGTCGGGACGCGAGCGGCTGCAATCGCCGGAGGACCGGGCCAAGCTCGACGGCCTCTACGAGTGCATCCTCTGCTTCTGCTGCTCGACCGGTTGCCCGAGCTACTGGTGGAACTCCGACCGCTTCCTTGGACCAGCCGTCCTGCTCCAGGCCTATCGCTGGATCGCCGACAGCCGCGACGAAGCGACGGGCGAGCGCCTGAACGAGCTCGAGGACCCGTTCCGGCTCTATCGCTGTCACACGATCATGAACTGCGCGAACGTCTGCCCGAAGGGCCTCAACCCGGCGAAGGCGATTGCCGAGACCAAGAAGCTGATCGCCGAGCGGGCCGCCTGAGCAAATTGGGCGTGAGCAAGGACGGTCCGAAAACCAGGGTGGAAGGTCTCGAAGACGTCGGCCTTCCGTCCGGCGCGAGGCTCGATCCCGACAATCCGGGCTGGTACAGCTGGGGCGATTTTCCGCGAAGCTCGTTCGCCGCGGCGACCGGGCGGCTGCTGTTCAGGCCCGACGGGCCGGGGCGCGGCTTGGCGCGCATGTTCCCGACCGAGGGCCACATGAACATGGGCGGCTCGATCCACGGCGGCGCGGTGATGAGCTTCATCGACATGGCGATGTTCGCCGGCGGACGCTGCGCGGGCGTGGCTTCGGGTCATTACGTGACGCTGGACCTCACCACGCATTTCCTTGCGCGCGGCAAGGTCGGCATTCCGCTCGACGCGCACGTCGAGCTGGTCAGGCAAACCCGAAGCCTGGTGTTCCTTCAGGGCGTCGTGAAGCAGGACGGCGAGGCCTGCTACAGCTTCACCGGAACTCTGAAGCGCATCCGCGACAAGAACGGACCGGCATGAGCGGTCCGGTAGGCCGGGCCTATCACCAACTCGTCGCGGCAGGGGAGCTGAAGAGGGATCCCGCGCAGGAGCGCGCGGTCGCGGCGCTCGACAGGCTTGCGGCCGAGCTGCAGTCGAACGGCGGCAATTTCCTCCGCAAGCTCTTCAAGAATTCGCAGTCCGACCTCGCCGGCGTCTATCTCTGGGGCGGGGTCGGACGCGGGAAATCCATGCTGATGGATCTCGCATTCGATCATGTCGAAGTCCGGCCCAGGCGCCGGGTCCACTTCCACGCCTTCATGCTCGAGGTTCACGCCCGTCTCCGCGAGAAGCGCAAGGACGAGGAAGGCGATCCGCTGGAACGCGTCGCCGCCGACATCGGAAACGAAGTGAAACTGCTCTGCTTCGACGAGATGGTGGTGAACAACCCCGCCGACGCGATGATCCTGTCGCGCCTGTTCGAGCATTTGCTCGAACGCGGGGTGCGCGTCGTGACCACCTCCAATCGTCCGCCGCGAGATCTCTACAAGGACGGCCTCAATCGCGAGCTGTTCGTGCCGTTCATCCACCTCATCGAGAAGAGCTTCGAGGTGGTCGAGGTGAACGGCGCGACCGACTATCGCCTCCACCGCCTTGCGGGCGTCAAGGTGTGGCACGTGCCGAACGGAGCGGAAGCGACCAGGGCGCTCAGCGACGCCTTCTTCAAGCTCACCGATTATCCGGTCGAGGACCGGGCCAAGGTCCCGACCGAGGAGCTGCCGGTCGGCGGCGGCCGAACCCTGCACGTCCCGAAGAGCCTGAAGGGAGTCGCGGTCTTCTCGTTCAAGCGGCTGGTC
>DASSFK010000006.1:0-2590 GCA_035694565.1 Sphingomicrobium sp. | reverse complement strand
GGTCATTTGCGCCACCGATCGAGCGGCCGCACTCACGCGCCGCTCTCTTCGTTTTCAGCATTTGGGATAGGCGCGATGGCCAAGCCGACAACCGTCAAGATCAAGCTCGTCAGCACGGCCGACACGGGCTTCTTCTATGTGACCAAGAAGAATCCTCGGAACCAGACCGAGAAGATGAGCTTCCGCAAGTACGATCCGATTGCGCGCAAGCACGTCGACTTCAAGGAAGCGAAGATCAAGTAAGCCGCTTGCCGGCGCTCAGGCGTCGGCGGTTGCCGGTTCCTTCCGCGCAAGCAGCGAGTCCACCTCCTGCACGAATCGGGCGACCGAAATTGGCTTCGTCACATAGGATTCGGCGCCTGCACCGCGGATGCGCTCCTCGTCGCCTGCCGTGGCATAGGCGGTGACAGCCATGATCGGCACGTCCTTGATCGTCTCGTCGGCGCGGATCAGCTGGATCAGCTCAAGCCCGCTTACGTGCGGGAGCTGGATGTCGGTGATCACCAGGTCGGGAACGAATTCGCGCGCTGCATCGAGGGCGAGGCGGCTGTCGGTGACCGCCTGCGGCTCGTGGCCATGGGCAGCGAGAAGGTCGCAGAACAGCTTGATGTTGAGGGCGTTGTCCTCGACAATCAGGATCTTGGCCAACCGTGAATTCCCCCACTCTCTCTTGCTGACTTAGGCCATGCGAGCCCGCTCGACAAATGACGCTGAGGCGCTCGCGCTGTCTGCGCTTGCCGCCACTTTGACCGACGAACGCCGCGCGCAGCGGTTCCTTGACCTGTCCGGAATCGACACAGGAGACTTGCGTCGGCGCGCGGCCGAGCCCGTGCTGCTTGCGGCTTTGCTCCGTTTCCTCGAAGCGCACGAACCGGACCTGATCGAAGTCGCGGTGGCAATCGGCGTGAAGCCGGAAGAGCTGGTCGCCGCCCGGGAGGAACTGGAAGCTTGAAGCGGCCACTGCTGATTACCGATTGCGACGAGGTGCTTTTGCACATGGTCAGCCATTTCGCCGAGTGGTTGGAGGCGGAGCACGGAATCCGCTTCGCGCTCGAGACGGGACGCTTTTCGGACGCCATGACCGTCATCGGCACGGGCCAGCCGCTGGACATGGATCAAGGCTGGATTCTGCTCGACGGCTTTTTCCGGACGGAGATGCACCGGCAGACTCTGGTTCCGGGAGCGGTCGAGGGATTGGGTCGGATCGGCGAGCTCGCCGACATCATCATTCTCACCAACCTTGGGACCGAAGCCCACCCCTGGCGCGTGGAGCAGCTCGCGAGCCATGGAATCCGCCATGACGTCATCTGCAACAGCGGCGGGAAGGGTTCTCCGGTCAAGGAATTGGTGAAACTGTTCCGGCCGCCGAGCGCGGTGTTCGTCGATGACCTGGCCATGCACCATGCGTCGGTTGCGAAATATGCGCCTGACGTCTGGCGGCTCCACATGATCGCGGAGCCTCGGGTAGCCGCAGCCGTTCCAATGGCCGAGCACGCTCACGCGCGCATCGACGACTGGCCCACAGCGACCGACTGGATCATCGAAAAACTTTCGGAGAAACCATGACCAAGACCATCCTCATCACCGGCGCCACGTCGGGGTTCGGCCTCGCGGCTGCGAAGCGTTTCGCCGCGGGAGGTTGGCGCGTGGTCGGCACCGGACGCCGCGCCGACCGGCTCAAGTCGCTTCAGGAGGAGCTTGGCGAGGCTTTCCTTCCTCTTGAAGTGGATATGCGCGACTTCGATGCGCTTGCGGGGCTCGCCAAGCTGTCGCCGCCGTGGGGCGACATCGATTTGCTTCTGAACAATGCCGGGCTCGCGCCCCCGACGGACCCGTTGCCGGAGACCGACTGGTCGAGGATCGATCAGGTGATCGAAACCAACATCACCGGTCTGGTCGCGCTGACCCGGGCGCTGATGCCCAAGCTGGCCGAGCGAAAGGGCCAGATCATCAATCTGTCGTCGGTTGCGGGGACCTACCCTTACAAGGGCGGCGCGGTTTACGCGGGGACCAAAGCCTTCGTCCGCCAATTCTCGCTCGATCTTCGCTGCGATCTTGCTGGAACCGGGGTTCGAGTGACTTCGGTCGAGCCGGGCATGGCCGAGACAGAGTTCACGCTCGTCCGCACCGGTGGCGACGAGGCCGCGTCCAACGCGCTTTATTCGAACATGAATCCGCTGACGGCCGACGACCATGCCGAGCTGTTCTGGTGGCTCGCTAACCTTCCTCCGCACCTCAATATCAATTCGATCGAATTGATGCCGGTCAGCCAGAGCTGGGCGGGCTTCGCGGTCAATCGCGAGGGTTGACCCCGAGCCGCTGCCGGTGTTGAGCGCCGCTGATGAGCATTGACCAGCGCCTTGCCGAACTCGGCATCACCCTCCCGCAGCCCGCTGCTCCCGTCGCCTCCTATGTGCCGGCGGTCGAGCACGGCGGACTGCTCCACATCTCTGGCCAGATCAGCTTCGCCGAAGACGGCAACTTGATCCTCGGCCGCCTTGGCGAGGACATGAATCTCGATCGTGGAATCGCTGCTGCGCGTCGCTGCGGAATCATGCTGCTTGCCCAGATGCAGGCCGCGCTCGGCTCG
>DASSFK010000005.1:0-4470 GCA_035694565.1 Sphingomicrobium sp. | reverse complement strand
GTGTTCCAGATGGTTGCGGCCCGAAACCCGCTGTCCTAAAGCGCCGCCAAGTTCACGAACCCCCGGAGTTTTCCTTGTCCAGCGTTGCTGCCGGATACCTTCCGATCTTGCTCTTCCTCGGCATCGCATTGGCGCTGTCGGGGGCGTTCGTCGTGCTTCCGATGATCGTGTCGCGCTTTACCGGCGCGCACCAGCCCGATCCCGCCAAGCTTGCGGAATATGAGTGCGGCTTTCCCGCGTTCGAGGATGCCCGTGCGCAGTTCGACGTTCGCTTCTACCTCGTCGCGATCCTGTTCATCGTGTTCGACCTCGAAGCGGCCTTCCTGTTCCCCTGGGCGGTCAGCCTCGACTTCACCAGACTGTCGGGTTGGATCGCAA
Organism: Sphingomicrobium sp.; assembly: GCA_035694565.1. Classification (GTDB taxonomy): domain Bacteria; phylum Pseudomonadota; class Alphaproteobacteria; order Sphingomonadales; family Sphingomonadaceae; genus Sphingomicrobium. The sequence goes on along the minus strand of DASSFK010000005.1, from coordinate 4,092 downwards.
TGATGATCTTCCTCGCGGAGCTTGGTCTTGGCCTTGCTTATGCGTGGAAGAAGGGGGCTCTCGAATGGGAGTGATGCTCGATCCGCGGCATGATCCGATGCCGAGCGAAGAAGAGCTCGCACGCCTCGCGGGCCTCGTTCCTGGCGAAGTCGACCGCAAGCACCTTGAAGAGCTTCAGCGGAACCTCGACGAGAAGGGATTTCTCGTCACCACGACTGAGGACCTGTTCAACTGGGCGCGCACCGGCTCGCTGTGGTGGATGACCTTCGGTCTCGCATGCTGCGCGGTCGAGATGATCCACGTAAACATGCCGCGCTACGACCTCGAGAGGTTCGGCGCTGCCCCGCGCGCCAGCCCGCGACAGTCGGACGTAATGATCGTCGCCGGAACGCTCTGCAACAAGATGGCCCCGGCGTTGCGCCGGGTCTACGACCAGATGTCGGAACCGCGCTACGTGATCTCCATGGGCAGTTGCGCCAACGGCGGTGGCTATTACCACTATAGCTATTCGGTGGTTCGCGGCTGCGACCGAATCGTTCCGGTCGACATTTACGTTCCGGGCTGCCCGCCGACCGCAGAAGCCCTGCTTTACGGAATTCTCCAGCTTCAGCGGAAGATCCGCCGCGAGGGGACGATCGAACGCTGATGGCCGTGAAGCTTGCTCCACATGTCCCCAAGACCGCGTCGGACGAGGGGGTCATCGTTGCCGCGACCAAGGCGCTCGGCTCGATTCTGCTTGCGACCAAGGACCTAGTCGGCGAGATCACGCTGACGGTCCGCCGCGAGAACATTGTCGACGCGCTGCGGACTCTGCGGGACACTCCAGGCCTCGAATATCAGCAATTGATGGAGATCGCGGGCTGCGACTATCCGGAGCGTCCCGAGCGGTTCGAGGTCAATTACCAGCTTCTGTCGCTGACCAGGAACCGGCGTATCCGAGTGAAGGTGCTGACCGACGAGGTCTCGCCCGTGCCGAGCGTGACCGGCCTCTGGCCTGTGGCGAACTGGCTGGAGCGCGAAGTGTACGACCTCTACGGAGTGCTCTTCTCGGGCCATCCGGACCTTCGCCGGATCATCACCGATTACGGTTTCGAGGGCTTCCCGCTTCGCAAGGACTTCCCGCTTACCGGCCATGTCGAGCTTCGCTACTCCGAGGCGGAGAAGCGTGTCGTATATGAGCCGGTCGACCTGCCGCAGGACTTCCGCAGCTTCGATTTCCTGATGCCGTGGCAGGGCGCTGAGTATGTCCTTCCGGGGGATGAGAAGGCCAAGCCGGAGAAGGCCGGCGCGCCCTCACCGGCGGCAGCGCCCGCCGGCAATCCGCCAGCCAATGCAAAAACTCCGGCCTCAACCCCGAAGACCACTGAAAAGCCTTCGGACACGGGCGCCGGGAAGCCCGCGGATGCGGCCGCTACCAGGGAAGCCAGGAAGCCAGCGCGTGCAAAGGCCAAGAAGGAAGTGAGCAAGGCCAGCGAGACGGCTGATCCGAAGCCGAAGAGCACCACCCGCCGTCGGCCCGGTGGAGGCGCAGCATGACCGACACGCGCACCCGCAAGGTCGAAGTAAGCGTCGGCTCGACGGGCGCTGGTTCGGCCGCGGCGCTCGAGGGCCATGAGCCGGGCGATAATCGCTTCAGCAACTACACGATCAACTTCGGCCCGCAGCATCCTGCGGCGCACGGCGTCCTTCGTCTGATCATGGAGCTCGACGGCGAGATCGTCGAGCGCGTCGATCCGCACATCGGGCTGCTTCATCGCGGCACCGAGAAGCTGATCGAATACAAGACCTACACCCAGGCGCTGCCTTACTTCGATCGCCTCGATTACTGCTCGCCGATGTGCATGGAGCACAGTTTCGTGCTGGCGATCGAGAAGCTGCTCGGCCTCGAGGTGCCGCTCCGCGGCCAGTACATCCGCGTGCTGATGGCGGAGCTCACCCGCATCTCCAACCACATGCTGAACCTCGGCAGTCACATCATGGACGTCGGTGCGATGACACCGAACCTGTGGCTGTTCGAAGTGCGCGAGGACACGCTCCAATTCTACGAACGGGCGTCCGGCGCGCGCATGCACGCCAATTACTTCCGTGCGGGCGGCGTTCGTTACGATCTGCCGGAGAAAATGCTCGTCGACCTGGGTGACTGGCTCGATAATCGACTGAAACTGTTCGAAGACGCGATCAGCCTGGTGGCCGACAACCGAATCTTCAAGCAGCGCAACGTCGACATCGGCGTGGTCAACAAGGAAGACGCGATCGCCTGGGGCTTCTCCGGGCCGATGATCCGAGCCGCAGGAATCCCCTGGGACATCCGTCGCTCGCAGCCCTACGAGGTCTACGACCGGATGGAGTTCGACATTCCAGTCGGCACCGCGAGTGACTGTTACGACCGCTTCATGGTCCGCGTCGAAGAGGTCCGGCAGTCGGCGCGCATCATGCGTCAGTGTCTCAAGGAAATGCCGAAGGGCCCGGTCGGATCGGAGGATAGAAAGGTCTTCCCGCCGAGCCGATCGACGATGAAGACGTCGATGGAAGCGCTGATCCATCACTTCAAGCTCTACACCGAGGGCTATCACGTCCCGGCGGGAGAGGTTTACGTCGCTACCGAGAGCCCGAAGGGCGAGTTCGGCGTCTATCTCGTCGCTGACGGAACGAACCGGCCCTATCGATGCAAGATCCGGCCGACCGGCTTCTCGCACCTGCAGGCGATGGACTTCATGATGAAGGGCCACATGCTCGCCGACGTGACGGCCGTGCTGTCCGCCATCGATATCGTGTTTGGGGAGGTTGACCGCTGATGGCCGGCCAAGGCGGAATCATCGACGATCCTGAGATCCGGGCGCGCTGGGGTGGATTCCGGTGGACGGACGAGAATGCGCGCAAGGCGAAGGAGATCGTTGCACGCTATCCGGAAGGGCGGCAGATGTCGGCCTCGATCCCGTTCCTCGATCTCGCCCAGCGGCAGGTCGGTGCGGAGACGAACACCCAAGGCTGGCTGCCGCTCCCGGTCATGGAGTTCGTGGCTCGCGAGCTCGACATGGCGCCGATCCATGTGCTCGAGGTCGCGACGTTCTACACGATGTTCAATCTGCAGCCGGTCGGTCGCTTCCACGTACAGGTGTGCGGAACAACTCCGTGCATGCTTCGCGGTTCTGACGACGTGTTCAAGGCCTGTGAGCTTCGCGGTCTCCGCAACGGCCACACGACCGAGGACGGGCTGTTCACGCTGAGCGAGGTTGAATGCCTCGGCGCCTGCGCCAACGCGCCGATGGTCCAGATCAACGACGACAATTACGAGGACCTCACCGAGGAGAGCATGGGCGCCGTCCTCGACGCGCTGGCCCGGGGTGAACAGCCGAAGGTCGGTCCGCAGATCGAGCGCCAGACGAGCTGCCCTGAGGGCGGACCGGGCACGCTCAAGAAGATGGCCGAGCGCAACTACGACTATCGCGGTCAATGGAACTCCACGACGGCCGGGGAGGGAGCTCAGTGAAAGACGTTCTGAAGCTTATCCTCGCGATCGTCATCATCGTCGTCGCGTGGAAGATCCTCAAGGGGATCATCGGCCTGGCGATCGGCATCGGGCTTGCCGGCCTGGTCGTCTACGGAGGCATGAAATTGCTGGAGGGGCCGCGCAATGGGTAGCGTCACCCCGATTTCCGACAAGGACCGTATCTTCACCAACCTCTACGGCTTCCAGGAGCCGTGGCTGAAGGCGGCGCGCGCTCGCGGTGACTGGGACGACACCGCCAGGCTGATGAAACGCGGCCAGGACGCGATTATCGAGGAGGTCAAGGAATCGGGCCTTCGCGGCCGCGGCGGCGCTGGCTTCCCGACCGGCATGAAGTGGAGCTTCATGCCCAAGGAGCCGAAGCCCGGTAAGCCGAACTTCCTCGTCATCAACGCGGACGAATCCGAGCCCGGCTCCTGCAAGGATCGCGAGATCATTCGCCACGATCCGCACAAGCTGATCGAGGGCGCTCTGATCGCCGGTTTTGCGATGCGGGCACGCGCGGGTTACATCTACGTCCGCGGCGAATTCATTCGTGAAACCGAAGTGTTACGCAATGCAGTTGCCGAAGCGTATGAAGCCGG
>DASSFK010000004.1:0-8397 GCA_035694565.1 Sphingomicrobium sp. | reverse complement strand
GGGAGCCACGCGCCGGGAGAGTCCGTCGACATCCCGTCGATTTCGCGCCAGGCGAAGCGCGCAGCGATTCTGATGAGCCGCCTTGCGACGGAACGGCGCTAGCGGGTCAGCCGGTCGGCCGGCCTATCGATTCAAGCCTTCGCCTGACCTGTCGGTACGAAGGCGAAATTGCGAGCAGCAGGCTGTGTTGCAGCCGCGCGACGACGGAAAACGCTGCGGACATGGGACCCTCCTCCCGTCCAATCGTTTCACCTGAGGAACGAGTGAATCACCAAAGGGGACGAACGTCAAGGAGGCTGTGAACAGCGAGATGGGCGTTGACGGGGAGCCGCTGGCGAGCTTCGGATTTGAAGCCGAGATCATCCACTGGCGGGGGCCGCCGCCCTATTGGTTCGTGCCCGTTCCGGAGGAGCATGTCGGGGAAGTCCGATACGCCGCCCAATTGGTGAGCTACGGGTGGGGAATGATTCCGGTGGAGGCTGAGGTCGGCGGGATCGTCTTCAAAACGTCGCTGTTCCCGAGAGACGGGACATATCTGCTGCCGATCAAGGCGGCGGTCCAGCGCAGCGCAGGCCTGGCACTTGGCGACAGGGTCAATGTCCTGGTTCGGATCGAGGGCCGCTAGACATACATCCCCTCGCGCAGGTTGATTCCATATTCGATCCAGGCTTTCAGCGCCGCGAGCATCTGCGCCCAGCCTTGGCAATTGCCGTAGCTGGCTTTCAGCGCACCTTCGGTTTCGCGCCAGCCCTTCTCCTCGATCTCGACCATCGTTCGAGTGTCATGGTCCAGCGGAGTGAAGGTCATCGTGACGGTGGTGTAGTAGTCGACGGATTTCATCTCCCCGCCGTCGACGTTGGGCGGCTCGCCTTCATTGGCTTTCCATTCGAGGACGATCCTGCGGTCGGGCTCGACCTCGATGACCTGGACCGGGAAGGCGCCGGGGAAATCGTGGAAGTCCCACGTGACCGTCTTGCCGGCCTCGAGACGGCCCTTCGCTCCTCCGGTCGTGAAATAATGCGACAATTTGTCGGGATCGGCCACCGCTTCGAACACCTCGTGCACCGGCCGCGCGATGCGCGCGGCGACCCTGAATTTCAGGTCCATGATTCGGCTCCTCCGGCTTGATCGCGGCGCCTATATGTTATACTTCTGTAACATGTCAACGATCGATCGGTTCGACCGTGTGTTCAAGGCACTGGGGCACCAGGTGCGCCGGCAGATCCTCGACGATCTGCGCGACCAGCCGCTGATGACGGGAACGCTCGTCGCGCATTTCCCCGAGCTCGACCGTTGCACGGTGATGCAGCATCTGAAGGTGCTTGAAGAGGCGGAGCTGGTCATCCCCGTCCGCAAGGGGCGCGAGCGGTGGAACCACCTGAACGTGGCTCCAATCCACGAGATTCACGAGCGCTGGATCGGCCCGCACGCCGCGTCAGCGACGGCAAAGCTCGCCAGGCTCAAGCGCGATGTCGAGCGAGCGAGCTAGGGATTGAAGGCCGCAACCTGCCGGCTGCCTTCGCCGAAATAGCGGGCAAGCAATGCCGGGTCGCGGTTGTAGGGGTCGGCCCTGAACTTGGGTCCGTTCGGTCCGGATTCAGCGGTCAGGTAGGTGACGTAGACCGGTACAGGCTCGGGCAGGTCGACGTTCACTTCCGTCTTCGAATCCTCGCCCTTCAGCGGACGTCCGAACAGCCATTTTGCGAACCGCTGCGCGTCCTCGAGGCGGATGCAGCCATTGCTGATCCACCGGTTGTCGGCCTTGAACAGGTCCTTCTCGTGGCCCGGCACGTCGTGGAGGTAGATGCCGAAGTCGTTGGGCATGTTGAACTTGTAGTCGCCCATCGAATTCCACTCGCCCGGTCCACGGCGAAGGCGGGCGGTGATCTTGCCGTCGGCGACGGCCTGCCAATCGACCGTCTGCGGGTCGATCGGCTGGGCATCGTCCGACCAGTCGGCGAGCACCTGGTAATCGCGGTCGGTGAGGTATTTGAGCCCCTCCTTGAGGACTCCTGGCGCCACCGACTTCTTGGCGAGCTCCGGCGGCGTGTTCCACCACGGATGGACGCTGACGAAGCGCAGCAGAGCCGCCATCATCGGAGTTTCGGTCGCGTTGCTGCCGACGATCACCCGCATGCTGTCCACCGGGCGCCCGTCCTCGTACATCCACAGCCGCGCGGCGCCGGCGTCGACGAGCACATAGCGGCCGGCCTCGGTCGTCTGGGGGAGGCGCCGGGCGCGCTCCAGGTTGAGAAGCAGGATGTTCTCGTAATGCTTGTAGCCGCGGTTGAGCGCCGCGAGTGTCCCGGCGCCGGCGACGCCGTCGCCCTTCATTCCGTGCGCTTCCTGGAATTCCTTGACCGCGGCGGCGAGCGGAGAGTCGAACTTGGCGCCCTCCGGAAGGCCAAGCCGCTGGCGAAGGAGCGCCACGCGATCGCCCGCCATGTTGAGCTTCAGCGCCGGCCCGGCAGGGACCTCGACCTGGGGAAGCGAGCCCCACCGCATCTGGTACCGAACGAGGGCGCGGCGAAGGTCGGTATAGAGCGGGTGGACCGGCGCGAACATGTCGACCGGAGCGGCCTTGAAGTCCTCGAGTCCCTGCGCCTGCTGCTGCTCGCTGCGCTGCTCCATCGACGGCGCGATTTCGCGGTCGATGTAGACCATATCGAGCCCCTGCTCGACGCTTGGCGGGACGTCGATTGGCTCGATCGGCTGCTGACCCGACGCGGCGAGCGCCGAGGCAGGCAGGCTAAGCCCCGCCAGAATCAAGACAAATCGGCGCATGTTCACCCCTTCCACCGGTACCACCCTTAGTAGCGCAAAATGAACAGCTCCAGAATCCCGAACCGGAAGTGACGCTGAGAGGTGGGGAACGAACGGTGAGCCGTTTGTGCCGCTGCTGTTGCCTTGCGGCACTAGCATGGGTGTAGAAACAACGGTCATAACTCTCGCCTGGGCGGCCGACCGCTTCGGCCGCGGGGAGAGTATCGATGACCACTCGTGGACTGATTTGCAGCGCGCTGCTTGGCGCATCCGCACTTGCCGCAACGTCGATCGCGACGCCCGCGTCCGCTCAGCGCGTCGACAATATCGTCGCGTTTGGCGACAGCTATGCCGACGACGGCAACCTGTTCCAGATCATCGGTTTCAACCCGGCCCCGCAGGTCTATCCGACCGGCCGCTTCTCGGGCGGAACGAATTACATCGACACCCTCTCGTCATTGCTCGACGTTCCGGTCGAGAATTTCGCAATCGGCGGAGCTCTGACCGACAACACCAACACCAATGGCCCGGGGATCCCGGGCTTCATCACCGAGTGGAACGCATTTCTCGGCGGCGGCGGCGGACCGTTTCCGACCGTGTCGGGCACGTTCGACGAGAACGACCTCGTCACCTTCTCCATCGGCGGCAACGACGCCCGTTTCTATCAGCAGACCGGCGGAACATTGACCGGCGCGCCGACGGCCGCTGCGGTGTCGGCGGCAACCGCAAAGGTCGGCCTCGACTCGCTGGTCGCCGCCGGGGCGCACAACATCAGCTTCCTCGCCGGCAATACCGCGATCCTGCCGGAGATCGCGGCAAACCCCAGCGCGCAGGCGATCCGCAATGCATATTCGACCAATTTCAATGCCGCGATGCAGGACGTGCTTGCCGGTTATGCCGCCGACGGGGTCATGGTCCATTATCTCGATCTGACCCTGGTCGGGGAGCAGATCACGGCCAATCCGGCCGCCTATGGGTTCACGAACACCGGAGCCTGCACTCCCGCGCCCCAGTGCGTGACCGACAGCGCCTACGCGAACCAGTTCCTGTTCTATGTCGATGCGCTGCACCTGACGTCCGCAGGCTTCCGAATCGTCGGCGAGTACATTGCAACCCAGCTGCAGGCTCCGCTGACTCTCGGGGCTCCGGGTGAGCTCGGGCTCGATACCGCGAGCCAGTTCGGGCGCACCCTGTCCAGCCGCGTCGACCTCGGCTCCCCGCGCGACGGCGACGTTTCCGAAGGAATGAAAGTGTTCGTCGTCGGCGACACCTTCTCGCACGACGTCGAAGTGACCGCGGCGACCGACAAGTTCGACATCGACGGGACCGGCATCACCGTTGGAGCGACCTACGGCTTCGGCACGGGAGTCGTCGGAATCGCCGGCAATTATTCGCGGCCGCGAGCGAAGTTCATCGGCGACATTTCGCGGACCGAGAGCGACACCTGGCAGATCGGCGGCTTCGGCGGCTTCGCGATCGCCGGCGCCTTCGCCCAGGCCTATCTCGGCTATGGCTGGGACGATCTCGACATTCGGCGCCAGGGCGTCGTCGAGAACATGCGCGCGGACACCAATGGCGACCATTGGCTCGCAGGAGCGAAGGCGGGCTTCCTGTTCCCGGTCGGGATCATGCGCGCCGGCCCGGTGGTGGCGATCGACTATGCCAAGGCGAACGTCGACGACTACACCGAAACCGGCGACCCGGCGCTGACGCTCAACGTCGACTCGACCTCCGCCAAGTCGCTCGTCGGCGGCATCGGCGCGGAGCTTCGCGGGGACTTCGACACCAGCGGTGTCTCGGTTCGGCCGTACCTTTCGGCAATGCTCGAAAAGGAGCTGGCCAATGGGTCGCGGACGCTCCACTTCTCGCAGACGAGCGCTCCCGGAATCGTCAACAGCTGGGCGCTCGGCGACCGGGCCGACGGCCTCTACGGGCGAATTTCGGGAGGGGGCAGCGCGCAGATCCTGAACGGCGTCACTTTGAACACCGTGCTGTCGACGACCGTAGGCCGCGACAACGGCAACGATGTCTCCGGCCAGCTCGGAGTGAACGTCGGCTTCTAGGTCGGAAACCGACCGGCGGTTCCGCTTGACTTCGGGACCGATGAGGAGCCTCATTCCGCCCGGTGGAGCGGGTCAGCCCGCACTTGCCCCGTACGCGTCTGAGAGCGGCGCGACCCTGGCGCCGCGGCTAGGGAGGGAACCATCATGGCCACGACCGCTGCGCCGTTGCGCACGCCCCTGCACTTGTGGGTGGTCGGAATTTTGTCGCTGCTGTGGAACTGCTTCGGGGCGTACGACTACACGATGACCCGAATGCGCAACATGGACTATCTCGCCAGCATGACGCCGCCCGGGATCGATCCGAGCGTCATGCTCGCCTACCTCGACGGAATGCCGCTCTACGCCCAGTTTGGCTGGGGCCTCGGCGTATGGGCAGCGTTGATCGGCTCGATCCTGCTTCTGATGCGCAATCGCTTCGCGGTCTGGGCCTTCGGCGCCTCGATCGTCGGAATGATGCTGAGCTTCGGCTACATGTTCCTCGGACCGCCGATGCCCGGGAGCGAGAACGCCGGAATCATGAAGTACATGCCGGTGATCATCGTCGTGCTCGGAATCGCGCAGTTCGCCTACGCTCGCGCCGTCGAACGCAAAGGGCTGCTGCACTAGGCGCGAAGCCGGGCAGCGTGTCGACGCGCCGCCCCAACCATTCGCGGGTGGCCGTTGGTTAAGCGCTCGGGGCTTCGTCGGAAGGCGCCGACGCCACCTGGCCGCCGAACATCTGCGGCATGGCGAGGGCATCCCAGCCGTAGGGGTCCGGACGGAACACCACGCCGTTGTTGCTGGGCTCGACCGTCAGATAGGTCAGGTAGACCGGAACCGGCCGAGGCAGGTTGAACGTCTGCTCATACGTTGTCGTCGGCTGGGGCACCCGCCCGAATACCCAGGTCGCAAAGCGCCGGTAATCCTGCAGCCGGATGCAGCCGTTGCTGAGCCAGCGATCGTTCTTCGCGAACAATTCGTCATGAGGCGTGTCGTGAAGATAGATGCCGTAATCGTTCGGCATTTCGAACTTCATGTGACGCATCGAATTCCACGGCCCCGGCAGCTGCCGGACGCGCATCGTCGGCTGCTGCTTGCCCGACGCGATGGCCCTCCAGTTGACGGTTTTCGGATCGATCACCTGGGCGTTCGGGCCCCAGTCTGACAGCACTTCGTAGTGAAAGCTCTTGAAGTAGGAGAGCCCCATTTCGCCGACCTTCTTGGCGGTCAGGCTTCGGACCAGTTCCGGAGGGACGTTCCAGTACGGATTGGCTTTCGCGTTGCGCATGATGACGGCGATCATCGGAGTCTTGGTCTTGGGCGCACCAACGACGACTTTCATTCCATCGACGATCCGGTCGCGGTCGAAAAGATAGGCTTCGGCGGCGCCGGAATCGACGACGACGTAGCGATTGAAGGTCCGGACCGACGGAAGCCGGAAGGCGCGCTCGAGATTGATTGCTATGCGGCGCTGATAATAGATGGCGCCCCGGTTGAGTGACGCAATCGTTCCCTTGCCCGCGACCCCGTCCGCCGGCCCAATTCCGTGCACGGTTTGGTAGGTCGCGACGGCCTGGAACAGCTGCTCGTCATAGCCGCCGGAAGGATTGAGCCCGAGGCGCTGGCGGAGGAGCTGCACGCGTTTCCCCGTGGAGCCGCGCTTGAGCACCGGACCGGCCGGGATCTTCGTCTGCGGAAGGCGGCCGTACGTCGCCTGATACTGCTGCAGGCCGCGGCCGAGCTGCGCGAACAGGACGTTCGGCGCGCCCTGCCGGTTGTTGGAAAAGTCGAGATTGAACATCCGCTGCAGCCAGTTCTGCGGACGCTGGTGCCGCCTTGCGACAGTGCTCATGTCCGGGTCGACATAAACGAAATCGACGCCCTGCTTGATCGCGCGCGGCACCGCGACCGGCTCGTCGCCGCGCGGCACGTAGGAGATTGCAGGCGCCGCCGTCAGGAGGATTGCAGCACCGAGAATGAATTGAAGCTTCCTGCGCATAAATTTTGCGCCGCGTTCGCGGCGCATTCCCCGAGCCAGTTTGAAGTTGAAACTCACTGCCGTGGTTTCGGTTTCGCGTAGCTGAACGTCAATTACCTGCGACCACCAAATCGTGTCCGCGACTGCTTGCCGAAGCGGCCCTTGCGGGTCCCCGGCTTTCCTTCGCTGGAATGGCCGGCGGGTCTCGGCGCGACGCGCTGGTCGTGGGGGATGCCGAGGTCGTCCTCCTCCAGCCGGCGGATCTCGTCGCGGAGGCGTCCCGCTTCCTCGAACTCGAGGTCAGCGGCGGCCTTGCGCATGCGCTGCTCGAGGTCGGCGATATAGGCCTTGAGGTTGTGGCCGACGAGGTGCGGACGGTCCTCGTCGCCGGTATCGACGATGACTCCGTCGCGGGTCGAGACATGGGCGATGATGTCGCTGATGCTCTTGCGAATGCTCTCCGGGGTGATGCCGTGGATCGTGTTGTATTCGAGCTGCTTCTCCCGCCGGCGGTCGGTCTCGGCAAGCGCTCGCTCGATCGAGCCGGTTCTGGTGTCAGCGTAGAGGATCACGCGCCCATCGATGTTTCGGGCCGCGCGCCCGATGGTCTGGATCAGCGAGGTTTCGGACCGCAGGAACCCCTCCTTGTCGGCGTCGAGGATCGCGACCAGTCCGCACTCCGGAATGTCGAGGCCCTCGCGCAGGAGGTTGATGCCGACGAGCACGTCGTAGACGCCGAGCCGAAGCTCGCGGATCAGCTCGATGCGTTCCAGCGTCTCGACGTCGGAGTGCATGTAGCGGACTCGCAATCCGGCCTCGTGAAGATATTCGGTGAGGTCCTCGGCCATGCGCTTGGTCAGCGTCGTGACGAGCGTCCGATAGCCTTTGCGCGCCGTCTCCTTCGCTTCGTGGACGAGGTCGTCGACCTGGTCTTCGACGGGCTTGATCTCGACCGGCGGGTCGATCAGGCCGGTCGGGCGAATGACCTGCTCAGAGAACACGCCGCCGGTCTCGTTCATTTCCCATGGGCCGGGCGTCGCCGAGACGAACGTGGTCTGCGGACGCATCGCGTCCCATTCGTTGAAGCGCAGCGGCCGGTTGTCGATACAGCTCGGAAGCCGGAAACCATATTCGGCGAGCGTGATCTTTCGCCGATGGTCGCCCCTCGCCATCGCTCCGATCTGAGGCACCGTCTGATGGCTCTCGTCGATGAACAGAAGGGCGTTGTCCGGCAGATATTCGAACAGGGTCGGCGGCGGCTCGCCCGGCAATCGGCCGGTCAGGAAACGCGAGTAATTCTCGATCCCCGCGCACGAGCCCGTCGCGGCGATCATCTCGAGATCGAAGATGGTCCGCTGCTCCAGCCTTTGCGCTTCCAACAGCCGGCCTTCGGCGACCAGCTCCTTCAGCCGCTCCTCGAGCTCATGCTTGATCGCCTCCATCGCCTGCTTGAGCGTCGGGCCGGGCGTTACATAGTGCGAGTTGGCGTAGATCTTCACGCTGTCGAGGCTCGCCGCCTTCTGGCCGGTGAGCGGGTCGAACTCGACGATCTCCTCGATCTCGTCGCCGAAGAAGGACACGCGCCAGGCGGTATCCTCATAGTGGGACGGGAAG
>DASSFK010000003.1:0-3285 GCA_035694565.1 Sphingomicrobium sp. | reverse complement strand
CCTTGTCGGCGGCGGCGATCTTGAAGTCGTACATCAGTCGAACTGAACCTTTCCGCGAGTCTGCTTCACCACGCTTCGCTTGCGCTTCTTCTCGACGCGCTCGGCTTTCGCGGCCCGGCTCGGCCGAGTCGCCTTGCGCCTGGCCTGGACGATATGGGCAGCGGCGATCAACTCCGCCAGCCGGCGCCGGGCATCCTGCCGATTGGCATCCTGGGTGCGGTACCTGCGCGCCGTGATCAGCAATTCGCCGGCTCCGATCACCTTGCTCCCGGCAATCGCCTTCAGCCGCTCATAGGCGTCCGGATGAAGGCCGAGCCGGAACAGGTCGACCCGAAGCTGCACCGCGGTTGCGACCTTGTTGACGTTCTGGCCGCCGGGACCGGTCGCGGCGAGGAAGCTTTCGCTGAGCGCATCCTCCGGGATGACGAAGTCCTCAGGCTTCATGCCTCAAGTCCCCGAAATAGTCCGGAAGCGGCGCGCTCACGTCGATCGCGGCCCTCTTCTCGCGCGGAACGACCAGCCGCGAGGCGTGGAGAAGCATCTGCCCGCCGGGCACTCCGTAGACCCGGTCGCCGACGATCCCGCGCCCGAACGCCTCGCGCGCGTGCACGCGCAGTTGATGCGTGCGGCCGGTCACCGGGCGAAACTCGACCAGGGTCCGGCAATCGCGAACCAGGACCTTCCGCCAGTGCGTGATCGCCTTGTCGCCCGAGGGGTCGGCGACCATCCGCCAGCCGGCCTCGGCGCTGGATTTCTTGGCGAGCGACACGTCGATCGTCCCTTCGTCCTTCTCGATCACGCCATCGACCACGGCGAGATAATATTTTTCGATCCCGCGGGTTTCGAACGCCTTCTGAAGCGACGAGCGCGCTTTGGGCGAGCGCGCCAGCAACAGGCATCCGGACGTATCCTGGTCGAGCCGGTGCATCGGCGTCGGCGGCCGCTGGAAGCCCTGCTTCAGCTCGTTCAGCCGCGCCACGACGCTGTCTCCCCCTCTGCGCGGCGTATCGACAGGGAGGCCCGCGGGCTTGTCGATGACCATCGCTTCGGCGTCGATGAAGAGGATCCGCTGGTCGAGCATCACCGGCTTCTTAGCCGTCTGTGACTCCTGCGCAACGATTCCAAGGGAATCCAGCGCGTTACACATTATTAACCTTTTGCCTTCAGACATCGAATGGTTAATGACCGCTTCAAGGCCGTTAAGAGAGCGTAACGCTCGCGGTCGAACGGTGGGGGGATTTTGCATGCGAGTGCTGCTGATCGAGGACGAGCCGACGACCGCCAAGAGCATCGAGCTGATGCTCGGGACCGAAGGCTTCAACGTCTATACGACCGATTTGGGCGAAGAGGGCTTGGATCTCGGCAAGCTCTACGATTACGACATCATTCTGCTCGACCTCAACCTTCCTGACATGCACGGCTACGACGTGCTCAAGAAGCTCCGCACGGCCAAGGTCGGGACTCCGGTGCTGATCCTGTCGGGCATCGGCGAAATGGATTCCAAGGTCCGCGCATTGGGTTTCGGCGCCGACGATTACGTCACCAAGCCGTTCCACCGCGACGAGCTGGTCGCCCGCATCCATGCGATCGTGCGCCGCTCGAAGGGCCATTCGCAATCGGTCATCCGCACCGGCAAGCTCGCCGTGAACCTCGACGCGAAGACGGTCGAGGTCGACGGCGCCCGAGTGCACCTCACCGGCAAGGAATATGCGATGCTGGAGCTGCTTTCGCTCCGCAAGGGCACGACCCTGACCAAGGAGATGTTCCTCAATCATCTCTACGGCGGAATGGACGAGCCCGAGCTCAAGATCATCGACGTGTTCATCTGCAAGCTGCGCAAGAAGCTGAGCCTTGCCTGCGGCGGCGCCAATTACATCGAGACGGTCTGGGGCCGCGGCTACGTTCTTCGCGACCCGGATTCCGAAGAGATCGATCCGCCTGCGGCGGCGGTCGCGTAACACATTTTCCCGGGGGTGGGTGAAGAGGCGGGGCGCCGGAATGGCGCTCCGCCTTTTTCATTGGTCCTCGAATGCCATTCCCTGGCCGCAGCGGGGCTTCGGTTTTGGTGAGCGGCTATGGACCCGCGACGCCGCGGGACCGATGGCGGGATAATCCCTAGGCGTTGATCAGCAGGCGCTTGCGCTCGCCCCGGATCGGCAGGCTCAGCTGCTCCGGAAGCACCGCCTCGGCCGCGGCTTCCACTTCCGCGTCGTCCATCCGGCGCCAGCCGTCACGACCAAGGCGTTCGAGCGGACGGAAGCGCGTCTTGTAGGCCATTCGCGGAGACCCCTCGACCCAATAGCCGAGGTAGACATAGGGCAGCCCTGCCCTCGCCGCGCGGATGATGTGGTCGAGAATGATGTAGGTGCCGAGGCCCTTGCGCGAGTGCGCTCCGGTATCGAAGAAGCTGTAGATCATCGACAGGCCGTCGCCCTGCTGGTCGGACAGGCAGGCGCCGACGAGCCTGCCCGGCTTCCCGTTCTTCGAAGGCTCGCGATATTCGACGAGATAGGTCCGGACGGGCGTCTGCTCGACCATGTCGGCGAAGTCGCTCTCGTCCATCTCGGCCATCCCGCCGCCCGGATGGCGAACCTCGAGATAGCGCTGAAGAAGTTCGTACTGCTCCTGGGTCGTCCACGGCTTGCAGGCGGTGACCTCGAGGTCCGAATGCTTGCGAAGCATCTTGCGCTGCGTCGCATTGGGCGTGAATTCGGCCGCGAGCACCCGAACCGACACGCAGGCCGAGCAGTCGATGCAGCTTGGACGGTAGGCGACCGACTGGCTGCGGCGGAACCCGATCCGCCCCAGAGCCTCGTTCAGCTCACCGGCATGGCGGCCCGACAGTTCGGTAAAGACCTTCCGCTCCACCTTGCCCGGCAGGTACGGGCATGGCGAAGGGTTGGTCACAAAGAACTTCGGGAACCGAAACGGTGCGCTCAAGCGGACTCGCCTCCCAGTTGGTTACGCAACACTTTATGCGACTGGTAAACGCCGATGAAAAGAGTTTGCGCCCTCTAAAAGAGGGTTAACGATTCCCGGTGTCCCGGAGTGGGAAAGTCCGTAAGCCCGGCGGGCCTAGTCGAGCGAGGCCCGTTCGACGTGGAATCCGGCGGATTCCAGCCGCTTCACGACATCGTCGATCGCCTCCGGATCGCGCGCTTCGCACTCGACTTCGATGACGGTGTCCTTGGCCGGAAGGCGGGTAAAAATCCGGCTGTGGTTGATTTCGATGATGTTGACGCCGGCTTCGTGGAACCTGGCGGTGATCGCGGCGAGCGCTCCCGG
>DASSFK010000002.1:0-4736 GCA_035694565.1 Sphingomicrobium sp. | reverse complement strand
CGCCCAATTCGCGGTCAAGCAGGCCAAGCAGGTCGGCAAACCGCAAGTCTATGAAGCGCAGCAGGCCAGCGAGGCGCGCCGCCGCTTCTCGATCGAGACCGAGCTCCGGCGGGCGCTCGACAAGGACCAGTTGAAGCTCTTTTACCAGCCGCTGATCGATCTCAAATCCGGTGAGGTTGCCGGCTTCGAGGCGCTCGCTCGCTGGGAGCATGAGGATCGCGGCGAAATCAGCCCGACCGAATTCATCCCCGTCGCCGAGGAATCCGGTCTCATCCTGCAGCTTGGCCGCTGGGCCATGCACAAGGCCGCCGATACTTTGGCCGACTGGGATCGGGCAGCCGGTGGACCCCTCCCGCTCTACGTTGGCGTGAATCTCTCCGCGATTCAGGTCGCTCGCGATGACATTGCAGCCGTCGTCGGGAGCGCCCTGAAAGCCAGCGGCCTGACTGGCGACCGGATCACTCTTGAGTTGACCGAGAGCTCGATCGTCCAGGATCCCGCCCGCGCGACGCGCGTCTTCGACGCCCTGAAGTCGCTCGAAGCGACCGTCGCGATGGATGACTTCGGAACGGGCTATTCGAGCCTTGCTTATCTGCAGCGCCTGCCGATCGACGTTCTGAAGATCGATCGCAGTTTCGTATCGGGAATGATGGTCGATCCCGACAGCGTCGCGATCGTTCGCGCCGTCCTCAGCCTCGCCGATGCTCTGGGCATGTCGACGACCGCTGAGGGCATCGAGACCGTCGAGCTTGCAACGACCCTCGCGACCCTCGGCTGTGCCAGCGGACAGGGTTTCTATTTCGCCAAGCCGCTCGAGGCTGAAGCGGCGATCGACTACTGGAAATCCCGCAAGCGCACCTAGCCCGGCGCTGGCCTCGCTTGGCGCTCAGGCAGCGCCCTCAACAGATTTCCTTGCTAAAACTGTGGCAGCGACCACACAGCTAAAACTTGGAAGCCCATAGGGGACACCCTAGGTTGAACCTGACAGACCGTATGGGCATTGTTCAGGTAGAGCTGGGTAGAGGGACAACCGTGAGCATTCATCGTTTCAAGTCGATCGCTTTGGCGTCCGTAATTGCGCTTGCCGCCCCAGGGGCCGCATTCGCCGTGCAGCAGGAGGCAGTTCCTGCCCCCGCAAGCGTCCCGTCGATCAGCCTTCCGAGCGCCGGGACCGTCGCTGCGCTCTATAACCAATACAAGCTGCAGCCGATCTGGTTCAAGAACGGCGCCCCGACTGTGGCGGTAACACAGCTGACGCAGATTCTTCGTCGGGCGCGTCTCGATGGTCTCGGCAATGGGCCCGAGCTTGCCGCCCAGGTCGAGCAGGCGGTTCGCCAGGCATCGACTGGCAGTCCCGCCGACAAGGCCGCGGCCGAGCAGATGCTCTCGTCGACCTGGGTACTGTACGTCCAGACGATCAAGCGCCCGACCCCGGGCATGATCTACCAGTACGACGTTCTGAAGCCGCAGGGTAACCGTCCCGACCAGATCCTCCTGGCGGCCTCGAGCGCACCTTCGCTCGAAGCGCACCTCTCATCCGTCGCTGCCGTGAACCCGGTCTATTCCAAGATCCGCGACGCCGAATGGGCGCGGATGCAGCAGACAGGCACTCTCGATCCCGATCCTCGCGCGGTCATGAACTTGGAGCGCTCCAGGTCCATTCCATCCAAGGGGCGATTCGTCCTCGTCGATTCCGGATCGCAGCGGCTGTACCTGTACGAGAACGGGCAGGCGGTGGATTCCATGAAGGTCATCGTCGGGATGAAGGATCGTCCGACCCCGATGATCTCCAGCGTGATGTATTACATCGTCTACAATCCGTACTGGAACGCGCCCGACCATCTGGTTCGCGGACCGATCGCGGCGAAGACGCTCGCCGGCGGGATGAAATATTTCAAAGCGAAAATGGGCTATCAGGTGATGGCCGACTGGACCGCCAATTCGGCGACGATTCCGGCCGAAAGTATCAACTGGAAGGACGTCCAGTCTGGCAAGGTGAGGCTTCGCATCCGGCAGGATCCGGGGCCCGAGAATTTCATGGGCGTGCTGAAGTATCCGTTCCCGAACCCGGAAGACATTTATTTGCACGACACGTCGACGCCCGAGCACTTCAGGGACCCCGACCTTCATCAGAGCAATGGCTGCGTCCGTCTCGAGGACGCCAAGCGCTTCGGGCGTTGGCTGCTCGGCGGGCGGGAGCCCGTGGCGCCTGGTTCTGACCCCGAGATCCAGGTTCAGATCCAGCAGCCGGTTCCGATCATCCTCACTTATCTCACGGCGCAGCCGACCGCCTCGGGCCTGACATACGTCAAGGACGTTTATGGCTGGGATCGGCCGGGTGCGGCCCAGATGGCGGCGGCCGAGATGGCGGCGTCGCGCGTCCCGAGAGACTAAGCTTCAGCTGACTTGAGCGCCGACCGGGAAATTCGCTTCCGGTCGTCGCGCTGGCAAAGAAAAAGCCGGCCCGGGCTTCCCCGGACCGGCCTTTTTCTTTGCGCCTTGGCTCAGCCGCGCTCTGGCGCCGGCGGCGGCGGCGGCGGCGGAGGCGGCGGAGCCGGGCAAGCCTCGGTCGCCAGGATCACCGAGCCATCCGGGCACGTCTGCGTCGCCGGAGGCGGCGGAGGCGGCGGGGGTGGCGGAGGCGGCGGCGGCGGGGGTGGCGGCGTGTAGAAGTTGTACGTCAGCGTCGCCAGCAGGCTGTGCGAACGCCAGTGACCGGTCAGGCTCTCGCTGCCACTGCCAAAGTCCAGTTCGCGGGTGTTGAGGAAGCGATACTTCACACCAGCGTCGAGGTTCGGATTGATCGGGAAGCGGAGACCCGCGAGGAACTGCCACGCGAAGGCAGAATCCTTGTCGTCGAACCCGAAGTCGTCGTCGTTGAAATCGGTATCGACGTTGACGCTCGCAAAACCGGCACCGACACCGATGAAGCCGTTGACGCCATTCTCATCACCGAAGTCCAGGAGGACGTTGCCCATGATCGCAAGGACGCTGGCATCGCCGTTGCTGTCCACGAAGCATTGCTCGGCCGGCGTACTTGGCTCGCAGACGCCGTCGCCGAGCACGAGCTCGTTCACGCCCGCATGCTTGTAGGACAGGTCCAACTCGGTGCGGACCATGCCCCAGTCGTAACCACCGACAAGGCCGACATCCCAGCCGGTGTTGTAGTCGGGTGCGACTGCGTTGTTGATGTGGGTCGTGCCGTCGTCGAAATCGAGCTTCGTGTCCTCGGCGAGCATTACGCCGAGGTCGCCTTCAATATAGGCAGAGCCGTCGCGGGCGGCTGCCGGTGAGGCGATTGCAGCGGCAGCAACCGCCGCAAGCAGGAAATTGCGCATGAAAGACCCCTCTTTTTGGCCGATTGCGGCTGCCTCGTTTCATGCAACGGTTTGATTTGCTAGGCAACATCATGACAGCCGAGCGTCACGGGTGTTGCAATTACGACACGGCGATCTGAGGGTTAGTCTTAAGCTGACGCAAGAGCCTCGGCGACGATGCGCTCGAAATCGCTTCCGCTTGGAAAACCGCTTTCAACCCAGCGCCTTTCGATCCTTTGTAGAGTCTTCGCGACAACTGGCCCCTGGGTCAGCCCCCGCTCGATGAGCGTGCCGCCGCTGATCGGAAGCTTCGGGGTTTGCCAACTTGCAATCTCGGCAGCCACACTTGCATCGCCAGCCAGCAGCAGCCTGTCGACCGCGCAGTCCATACCCGCATAGTAAGCGACGGCCTGAGCATTGGCGGGTTGCTCGGGGTCCACCGCGCAGGCGAGCCTCTTGCGGGCCTTGTTCGAGAGCTTGAGCCGGACCGCGATGCTCTCGGCCAGCCTGGGATCGGTCGGCATCAGCGCGGCCAGCCGCCGAAGCGGATCGGCGCTGATTCCGGCTTTTCGCTCAGCGGCGACGAGTGCCTTCAGGCGAAACCCTGCGTCTTGGTTGATCTCGGGCAGGACCGGCTTCAGGATCCCATGGTCGAGCATAACCGCGACGGTGGGATTGGGATCGGCAACGGCCAGAAGCTTCAGCAGCTCGTCGGCGATCCGCTCCCGGGACAGCGCCATCAGGTCGTTGGCACGAAGCGAGCAGGCGGCAAGTGCAGGCGCATCCGGCTCGCCCTGTCCAAACCGGGCATGGAAGCGGAAGAAACGAAGGATTCGGAGATGGTCCTCTGCGATGCGCTCGAGCGGATCGCCGATGAAGCGCACGCGCCGAGCGAGGAGATCCTCCTTGCCGCCAAAGTAATCGTAGACATGGCCGGTCACGGGATCGGCCGACAAGGCATTGATTGTGAAGTCACGCCTCGCCGCGTCTTCCTCCCAGTCGTCGGTGAACGCGATCGTCGCGCGCCGGCCGTCCGTCGAAACATCCCTCCTCAGGGTCGTTATCTCGAATGGATGACCATTGCTGACCGCGGTGATCGTGCCGTGATCGATGCCGGTTGGAACCGCACGGATCTTGACGGCTTCGAGCCTCTCGACGACCTCGTCTGGTCTCAACCGTGTCGCGAGATCGACATCGCTCACCGGCAGGTCGAGCAACTCGTCCCGGACGGCCCCCCCGACATAACGGGTCAGGCCCTTGTCGGCGCCAAGCGCGTCGAGCAGGCGCTCGGCGCCGCGAAGGGCACGCCACTTCGCTGCGTCGATCTTCAGGTCCATTGAAGCCTGCGCCCCAGGTTTACGATCATCGCGGCCGTCGCTCCCCAGATCCGGCGGTCGTTCCACATGATCTCGTAGTAAT
>DASSFK010000001.1:0-2090 GCA_035694565.1 Sphingomicrobium sp. | reverse complement strand
GGAGCGCGCCGTGATCAGCCGCTCGGGCGCACCCGTCTATGTCGATTATGCGCACACGGCCGACGCGCTCGAAGCGGCGATCGCGGCGCTTCGTCCGCACGTCAGCAACCGGCTGATCACCGTGTTCGGCGCGGGCGGCGATCGCGATCAGGGCAAGAGGCCGCAGATGGGCGCGGTCGCTGCCCGTCTGTCCGACGTCGTGATCGTCACCGACGACAATCCTCGCGGCGAGGATGCGGCCAAGATCCGTACCGAGGTGATCGCCGGAGCGCCGGAAGCGGTCGAGATCGGAGGTCGCCGCGAGGCGATTGCCGAAGCCATAAGGATGGCGGGACAGGGCGATATCATCCTGCTCGCCGGCAAGGGACACGAGACGGGCCAGATCATCGGCGCGGGATCGGATCAGCGCATCCTGCCGTTCGACGACGCGCTCGTCGCGCGGGAGTGCGCGGCATGAGCCTGCTGTGGACCTCGGCCGAGATCGAGGCCTCGACCGGTGGCCGGGCAAGCTTGGCGTTCGAGGTCACCGGGGTCACCTTCGACAGCCGCGAAGTCCAGCCGGGCGATCTCTTCATCGCCATGCCGGGGACCGTCCACGACGGTCACAGGTTCGTCGAGGGCGCCTTCGCATCAGGAGCATCGGGAGCGATCGTCTCGATGCCGGTCGATGGGCCTCACGTGCTGGTGGAGGACACTGCGCGAGCGCTCGAGGACCTGGGACGAGCGTCGCGTCAGCGTTCGAAGGCGCGGATCGTCGGCGTGACCGGATCGGTTGGAAAGACCAGCACCAAGGAAGCGCTGTTCGCCGTTCTCGACCGGGTCAGCGGCGGCAAGGCGCACCGCTCGGTCAAGAGCTACAACAATCACACCGGCGTCCCGCTGAGCCTTTCGAGGATGCCCCGCGATGCCGAGTTCGCCGTGCTCGAGATGGGCATGAACAACACTGGCGAGATCGCCGCGCTGACCCGGATGGTCCGCCCCCATCTCGCGCTCATTACGGCGATCGCTCCGGCGCATATCGAGAATCTGGGGTCCGAAGAGGCGATCGCCGACGCCAAGAGCGAGATCTTCGAAGGGCTGGAGCTCGGGGGCATCGCGATCATCCCCAACGACACGCCGCAGCGCGACCGCCTGGTGCGGGCGGCCCGGCGCTACGCGGACCGGATCCTGACCTTCGGCTCGGGCGACGCCGACGTTCATGCGCTCCACGCGGTTCGCTCGTCGGAAGGTGGGAGCCTGATCACGGCCGCGCTCCTCGAAAGTGAAGTTACCTTTACAATTTCCCAGCGCGGCGAGCATTGGGTCTCGAATGCGCTGGCGGTCCTCGCCGCGGTCGAGGCCCTTGGGCTCGACGTTGGAGTGGCGGGCCTCGCTCTGGCGGATCTCGGCAGCCTCAAGGGTCGCGGCGAACGGCATCACGTCAGCCTCGACGGCGGCGAATTCCTGCTGATCGACGAAAGCTACAATGCGAACCCCGCGTCGATGGCGGCGACCCTCCGCAGTCTCGGCACCGAGCACGAGATCGAGCGGCGGATTGCCGTGCTCGGTCCGATGCGCGAGCTCGGCGAACATAGCGCCGAGCTCCACGCGGGCCTTGCTCCGGCGGTGATCGACGCGCATGTCGACCGGGTCATCCTGATCGGCGACGAGATGCGGCCGCTTGCCGAGAAGATCGTCGGCAAGGTGGGCGTCGATCTTGCCGTCGACGTGGACGATGCGACCGAGGCCCTGCTGTCTATGCTCCGCCCCGGAGATGCGGTGCTCGTGAAGGCATCCAACTCGGTCGGGCTTGCGAGACTGGTCGAGCGCGTCAAAGAAGGCGTCGCATGCTCTATCTGATCGCTGAACAGCTCGGGTTTCCCGGCGTCCTCAACCTCATCCGCTACATCAGCTTCCGAGCCGGCGCGGCGAGCGCGACCGCGCTCCTCATCGGTCTTGTGCTCGGCCCGTGGCTCATCTCGCAGCTTCGCGTCCGGCAGGGCAAGGGCCAGCCGATCCGCACCGACGGACCGCAGAGTCACCTCGCCAAGCGCGGCACCCCGACCATGGGCGGGCTGTTGATCCTGATCTCGATGGCGACGTCGGTCCTG